>JAGBSQ010000049.1 GCA_017631775.1 Clostridia bacterium
GAACGCGGAAAAGACGAGGATGATGGATTCTTGCGAGATCCTTTCCACCGACTGGCAGCCCGTCTTGCGCCGCTTTGCAGGGCGAGAGACATTCGATTTGGTCTTTCTCGATCCCCCGTATGCAGGTGGATTTTTGCCCAAGGTCTTGGCAAAAATGATAGAATGGGACTTGCTTGCCGATGGCGCGGTCATTGTTTGCGAGAGCGCCAAGGAAGAAGACGTTTTTTGCGGCAACGAAGAGCTGAAAAATCAATTTAACGTTCGACGTGTAGCGCGTTATGGCGCGGCATGTGTCACTATTTTAGAGAAAGGGGAGGCGGAAGAATGAGCATTGCCATTGTTCCGGGTAGCTTTGACCCGATGACACTTGGTCACTTGGAGCTTGTAAAAACGGTTGCCAAGCGTTATGACGAAGTGGTAGTTGCGGTTATGGTTAACCGCGCAAAAAAATATTTGTTTGACGAGCAAACGCGTGTGTCGATTGCCGAGGAGACCGTCAAGGAGCTTTCCAACGTTCGCGTAATTGTCGATCACGGAATGCTCATCGATCTTTTTGACAAATTGAATGCCGATGCCGTTTGCAAGGGTTGGAGAAACCAACACGATTACGATTACGAATTGCATATGGCAGATTGGAATTCTGCGCACAATCCGCGCTTTCGCACCGAAATGATTCGAGCAAAGAGCTCTGTGGAGCACATCAGCTCCTCCGAGGTGCGCCGCCGCTTGGTTGCGGGAGAGCCTCTTGAAGATATTGTGCACTCCAACGTCGAGCATCTCATTTTTGCTCGCTTTATCGAAAACGGAGGTAAGTGATATGGATTTTAAAAACATTCGTCGCGGCTTTTCGCGCGCATCTCTCGCCATTGCGGGAGTTGGAGCGCTTGTGGGACTGATCCTCATTGCCGTTCCCGTTGGTTTTTTGCTTGACCTTGTGTTCTTCATTATGGGCATTGCAACCATCGTTGTCAGCCTGCCGGCACTCATCTCGTTGCTTCCTCTCCGTGGCACAAGAGTGGGTAAGGTTAGCCTGATTTGCACAGCGTTGATGGTTTTTGCAGGATTTTTGATGCTCTTTTGGCACAGCAGCATTTTGCTGATTGCGGTTGGTATTTTGATGATTGTGCAACCCATTATCGCCATTGTAAACGCGCCCGATCGTCAAGCACGCCTCAAGGCAGAACTCCCCAAGCTTATTATTGGTGTTATTCTCGTTTTGCTCGGCCCTGCAAATGCCATCGATATTCTTTTTGACGTTGCAGGTGTTGGATTGATCGTTGCGAGCATTCTTTACCTGATTTGGAGCTACCGATTGATCAAAAAGACACAAAACGTTACGGGCAACCGCGTGTTTGTGGACGAAGACGGCAACGGCACCATTGATGCCATTTATGTAGATACCGACAGCAACGGCGAAGCCGATACCGCAACCGATTACAAAGAGAAAAAATGAACAAGTATAAAAAATTAGCCTCCAACACCGTTATTCTCGGCATAGGAACCTTTGGTTCAAAATTGCTCGTTTTCTTGTTGATGCCGCTCTACACGGCGTGGTTGACCACCGCCGAATTTGGAGCCGCGGAAATGATTACGGGCATTGCCAATTTTCTTATTCCCATAGCGTGTGTTGGCATTAGCACAGGCATCTTTCGATTCGCGGCAGAGCGAGAGGCCGATCAAACGCGAGTATTTTCCTCGTCGGTCGCCCTGCTCGGCTTGGGACTTGGCGGCTTTTTGCTTCTCTCACCGCTCCTTTTCTTAATTCCGTATTGCAGACCGTATGTGTGGCTTGTGGTGCTTTACGTGCTTTTTGCCGACTTGCAAGCGGTTTGCGCCCAATACCTGCGCGCCATCGACCGCACCGCGCTTTTTGCAGGGCAGGGAATTCTCAACACGGCCCTGACCATTGCCTGCAACGTGCTGTTTTTGTTCGTGTTCGATATGGGGGTGGACGGATATATCCTCGCGGTTATCGTAGGCAATCTTTTAACAACTGTCTTTATTTTCTTTGCTGCAAAGCTTTGGCAGGTGTTCTCGTTTGCAAGCATCGACCGCACACTCATGAAGAACCTTTTGACGTTCAGCTTGCCAATAATCCCCGCTACCCTGTGTTGGATCATTACCAACCTCTCCGACCGTGCAATGGTCACCTATTTTTGGGGCGAGAGCATCAACGGTCTGTATGCGGCGGCATATAAAATTCCCACCATCGTCAACCTTGTTGCAGGTATCTTTTTGCAGGCATGGCAGTTTTCTGCTGTAAACGAAGAAGAGGATGCCGAGGCTTGCTCGCAGTTTTATTCTCGCGTTTGGGAAGCGTTTTTGTCGGTCATTATGATCGGTAGTGCAGGATTGATCCTCTTTTCGCGCTTCTTGGCAAGAATTCTCCTCAACGTAACGTTTTTTGATGCTTGGGTGTATATGCCCACACTGCTTTGCGCGGTGGCACTCGAAACGCTTGTTTCTTTTCTTGCAAGTGTTTACCTTGTGCGCAAAAAGAGCGTGCACTCCTTTGTTACGGCCCTTGTGGGAGCGGTTTCCAACATCATTCTCAATTTGTGGCTCATTCCCATTATGGGTGCGCTCGGTGCGGCGGTTGCAACCCTTGCAAGCTTTGCCATCGTGCTCGTTTTGCGCATGATTGATGCAAAACGTATCATTCCGTTCAAATTCTGCTTGCCTCGCCTTTGCATCAGCATGGTAATGCTTTTTGGGGCGGCGGCAATTATGACCGTCAACTTTGCAGGCAGCATTTGGTTTGTGCTCCTTTGTGTGGTTGCCATTTGCGCCATCAACGCGCCGGCACTCCTCAAAGGATTGCGCGCCATTGTTGCAAAGCGGATGAAATAAAAATATGCTCGTGGGGGAACTTTTTCAAAAGTTCCCCTGCAAATATTTCTATTACATATTGACAAGTCTATATTTTTGTGATACAATAACTTGAAACACGATGAAAAAGAGGAGTACGCTTTTTTGCGATCTGCAGAGAGAGGGCGGTTGGTGCAAGCCCTTGGTCGAGGGAGCGGAAGTAGCTTTGGAGTGGTGTCGGGGAAGAGAAGCACAGATGCTTCTTGCGTAGTCGACAACGGTTGCCACCGTTACGGGTTAAGAGAGTGCAAAGCACGTCTTGTCGACGTGTATGCAAAATCAGGTGGTACCGCGTGCTTCCACGTCCTGATGATGGACGGGGAGGCTTTTTCTTTTGTCAAAAAATAAATGGATATAAATTTCAGGAGGTCTACTCAAATGGATCAGTACAACGAACTGCCCAAAACATACGCGCCGTCGGAGTTTGAGGACAGAATTTATCAAGAATGGTGCGAAAAGGGATA
>JAGBSQ010000008.1 GCA_017631775.1 Clostridia bacterium
TAAAGAAACGTCCAATAAATTGTTGATCTTTTGTCCTCGAAGATTCGTTTGTGGTGGGACGTCGAGGGCGCCGTCCCCTACCGGCTATTGGCTTTTTCCTTTTGTTTGAGATTTCTTGGAAGGGGTGCAGGGGAACCCTTCTTAGCAAGAAGGTTCCCCCGCATTCTCTTCAAAGAAAGGACAACCAAATGAAAATGACACAAACGTTTTTGATGATTCTTGCCATCGTGTTTGCGGTGGCTTTGGCGCTGACCATAGCGATGATAAGCCTCTCGTATACAAGGATGGAAAGAGAGGAGACGAGACCGCAAGGAGAGGGGACAAAACCCATGCCGCAAATCACAACGCCCGCTCTTTTGGAGTCGACAACGCTCCCCGAAATCACCACACCTCTCGAAGAAACAACCCCGAGCAATACCCTCGCGTTCGCTTCGTCAGGAGACGGAACCTGCACGCTTGTTGGCATTGGCAGCTGCACCGATTCTTGTGTGGTGATCCCGACCTATTCCCCCGAAGGGGATAGGGTCACAGCCGTTGCCGCAAGAGCGCTTTATGGCTTAAAACAGATAAACGCTATTCAAATTCCCGCCACCGTGGAGCACATTGGCGCACTCGCGTTTGCAAATTGCCCCAACCTTGTTTATATCTCGGTCAGCGACCAAAACGAGGAGTTTTGCGACATCGACGGCATTCTTTACACCTCCGACGGCCGCGAGCTTTTGCTCTATCCGCCAATGCGAGCCGGCGCGAGTGTGACCATCAGCCTTGTCACCACCGAAATTGCCGAAATGGCGTTTTATAATTGCGCATATCTCGCCCACGTCTATTACACCGGCTCGCCCGAAGCATGGGAGCGCATCACCGTCGGTGCCAAAAATTATTCCTTGATTGCCGCATCAAAGACATTCGGTTAAACCGCAAAACAAAAAAAGACAGAGTTTTGTGCTCTGTCTTTTTTTATGTATGCTGTGCAAAATCAGTCGATGATCATTTGGTTCATGCCGGTGCCGTTTGCAACAAATCTTTCAAGATATGCCTTTGCTTCCATGGGGTTCTTAACGCCGCGCATGTTGATATCCCATTTGCCAACAACGTCTACGTAAACGGTGCCGTAGTTGAAAATTCTGCCCCAAAAGGTTTGCTTTACGGTTACGGAGAGAACGCGGGTGAGAATAGTTGTTCTTTCTTGCTTGTTCAAAATACCGCTTCTAATAACAACTCTGTTGTTGTAAAAGGAGATGGTCTCGTCTTTGATGTTGATGATCTTCCAGACCATAATAAAGAGGGGAACGATGAGGAAGGAAAGCAAAATGTGCCACCAGCGAATAACGCTCCAAGCACTCTTTTTCATTACATAATTGGGTTTAGGTGTGTTAGCCATGGAAAAAATCCTCCTTAAGAATTTATTTCATTATACAACAACTTCACCCTCTCGTCAAGAGTGTTGCGAAAATTTCACAAATTTTTTTGTTTGTCAAAAAGGAATAAGCAGCGCCGATGCCTCATATATTGCACCAAGAAACTTTTCAAATTTGGGAGGCAGATATGTTTGTTTATTCCATGAGGGCGAGCACCGTCAAGCTGGCGGGGGTCATTTGTGTGGCACTTACGGTGCTGATCACACTAATTGCATTTGTTCCTACATATTCCCTGCCAACAGAGCCGATGGCAGATGCCGACGCAGAGGTCAAATACACCTACGACAAGGTAAAAAACGCCTCTGATGCCGCAAACTTTTTGGCGCAGTTCGGGTGGGAGGTCGAGGCAACTCCAATCGAAGAAAAAACGGTAACAATTCCTACGGAATTCGACAAAATTTTTGCCGCCTACAACGAGTTGCAAAAAGCACAGGGATTAAACCTTGCAAAATACCGCGGCAAGGATGTGACGCGCTATACCTTTGTCATTAAAAACTATGAAGGTTACGAGGGCACGGTTTGGGCAAACGTACTGGTTTTGAGAGGACGTGTAATCGGGGGTGATATCTGCTCGGCAGACGTCTCGGGATTCGTCCACGGATTTGAGAAAAAATAACCCCCAAAAAGAGAGAGCCGAAGGCGCATTTTGTCGCAAAATCGGCTCTTTTTGTTGCAGTTTAGTTCGTTAAAGTGCCCAAAACCAAAGTTTTTGCATCGTAAAATCCGTCAAAAATATATCAAAAACGCACCAACACATTTCCTAATCGGACACAAAACACCTCGCAATGTCCAAAACGTAAAAAAATAGACAAATATGGAAAAAATATTTGTGAACTTTTTGTGAAAAACCACACAAATTTTTTCCTGTTATGATATAATGTTGCCATGGAGTACAACTCCAAATATTTTTCTCTATGGAGGTTTTCAAGCATGAAAAACCAAAATGTTTTGCGCATTTTGGCTCTGGTATTTGCCATTGCTATGATGCTCACGATCGCTTCTTGTGACTTGTTCAACAAGCAACCTGTAGAGACCACTCCTCAGGAAACTACCGAGCAACCCACCGAAGCGACCACTCCCGAACCTACCACCCCCGCACACGTTCATACCGAGGAAGTTGTTCCCGGTAAGGATGCAACCTGCACAGAGACCGGTCTTACCGAA
>JAGBSQ010000050.1 GCA_017631775.1 Clostridia bacterium
GCTCTTTGAAACGGTTTTGGAAAAGGGAAGCACCAAGGCGCTCTTCTACGGCCATGACCACCTCAACAACTTTGTGCTTGATTACAAGGGCGTAAAGCTTTCCTACGGTTATAGCATCGACTATTTGGCGTACTGTACCGACGAGCAGGGTTATCAACGCGGCTGCACGATCATTACCTGTGCACCGAACGGTGATGCGACTATTGTTCACGAGAACTACTATCAAGACAAATACGTACCTCTTTACGAAAAAGAGAACGCTAATATGGAGCCTTATAAGGCAGAGTAACTAATAGAAATAGACGCGCCCGTGCATTTTGCACGGGCGCGAGCTTTTTTATCCTTGTACCGTCGGTTGCTCATTCACTGCCGCGGCGGGTTGATTGCTTATCGTCGCACTTGCCGCAGGTATGTTTGCGGCAGGGTGAGGGGTATAACTGATCTGCTGCATCATCGCGCGCGCAGCGAGATCCTCTTCGGGGGTGCCAAGGCCGAAGCTGATGGCAATTGCCGTGTTGACGTGGTTCATTACCTCATCGTCAAGGTGGCCCATCTTTTCCTTTAGTCGGCGCTTGTCAAGGGTGCGCACCTGCTCGAGCAGTATGACCGAATCCTTGGTGAGTCCCACCTCGCCGGCATAAATATCAATGTGTGTGGGGAGCTTTGCTTTGCTCATTCGAGAAGTAATTGCCGCCGCTATTACGGTGGGGCTATATCGGTTGCCAATGTCGTTTTGCACAATCAGTACGGGGCGCAATCCCCCTTGTTCCGAGCCTATCACGGGGCTCAGGTCGGCATAATAAATATCTCCGCGTCTGACGCTCATTTGTGTTATGTTCCTTTCCTTTTTTGCGCTTGTCTTGCTCTGGTATTGCTATTGTTCCCACCAAAAGGAAGGACTTAAACGCCAACGCCAAAGTTTTTGGGTGGAATATTCTTCCGCGCATTTCCACCGTTGTCAGTTTATGCAAAAGAATGTCGAGCGGTGCCAAAACCTGCAAAAAAGGGGAGGGGCGGCTTTCTTTTGAGGCGCTTTTTCTTTGTTTTATTAAAAAAACTTAATAAAATGTAGATTTTTTTTACAAAAAGGGTTGCAAAGGCATCAAAAATGTGATATACTACATACGGTAGAATATGAAACATGGAGAGTGGGCCGCGAAAGACCCGCTCTTAATTTTTGGATTTTTTTAAAAAAGAGGATAAGAAAATGAAGAAAAACGCAAAGGGTGTAGTCGGCGCAGTCCGCGTGATTGCAGAGCCGCTCGCTGAAGAGCTCGGATACGTTTTGTGGGATGTTGAATACGTTAAGGTTGGCGCTGATATGTATCTGCGCATTACCATTGACAGTGAAGAAGGCATCACCATTGAAGATTGCGAAAAAATGCACCGCGCCATCGATCCGCTTCTTGATGAAGCAGATCCCATCGACGAGGCTTATCACCTTGAGGTTTCTTCTCCCGGCATCGAGAGAGAGCTCAAAGAGGATTGGCAGATCGAGGCTTGCGAGGATTGGGACGTTGAGGTTCGCCTCTATGCACCCTTGAATGGTGCCAAGAGCTACCTTGGCAAGCTTGCAGGATTGAATGAAGCAGGCGAAGTTTTGCTCGCAGTAGAGGGCCAAGAGGAGCCCATCGCTTTCCCCCGCGCATCTGTGGCATCGCTCAAGACGCGTTTTCAATTTGACTGATCAGACGTTAAACGGTTTTATAGATAGAGAAAGGATTGCAAAGCAATGAATACTGAATTTTTTACTGCCCTTGATTTGTTGGAAAAGGAAAGAGGCGTTCCCGCCGCGTACATGATGGAAAAGATCGAGGCTGCTCTCATTTCCGCATACAAAAAGGAATATGGCAACAATACCAACGTTCGTATTTTGATCGACCCCAACAAAAAGGACGTCAAGGTGTATCAGCAAAAAGAGGTTGTTGAGGTTGTTGAAAACCCCGAGACCCAAATTTCTCTTACAGATGCTAAGTGCATTGCCAAAAAATACAAGCTGGGCATGTTTGTTGAAACCGAGGTTAAAACCAAGAACTTCCGCCGTTTGAGTGCCGCTGCCGCAAAGTCGGTTATCATTCAAGGCATTCGCGAGGGCGAGCGTCTTGCTATGCAAGAGGCTTATGAAAACAAGCACGAAGAAATCATTACCGCAACCGTTAGTAAGGTTGACCGCGAGACCGGCAACGTTCTGCTCGAAACCGACACCAGCCGTGCAGTTCTTCTTCGCTCCGAGCAAATTCCCGGTGAGGAATTTATGGTTGGCGATAAGATCAAGGTTTTCGTTATGGAAGTTAACAAAGAGGCTCGCGGCCCCGTTGTAACACTTTCTCGCGCACATGCAGGCTTGGTTCGCCGCTTGTTCGAGCTTGAAATCCCCGAAATCGCAGACGGCATCGTTATTGTTAAGGGTGTTGCCCGTGAGGCAGGCTCCCGTACAAAGATCTCCGTTTACTCCAGAGATGAGGATGTAGAGCCCGTAGGCGCTTGCATCGGTAACAGAGGCGTACGTCTCAATAGCATCATCAACGAGCTTTGCGGCGAAAAGATCGACATCGTTCACTACGATGAGAGAATTGAAGAGTACGTTGCAAATGCATTGGCTCCCGCCGAGGTTATTTCGGTAACCATGACCGGTGAGAGAGCTTGCCGCGTTCGCGTAGCTCCCGATCAACTGTCTTTGGCTATCGGTAAGGAAGGACAAAATGCACGCCTTGCAGCACGTCTCACCGGTTGCAAGATCGACATCAAGTCCAACGATTTCGAAGACTGATCAAAATGGAAAAAAAGGTAAAAAAGATCCCAATGCGTCGTTGCGTGGGATGCAATGAACATAAACCCAAGGCAGAGCTTCTGCGCGTGGTACGCGATCCCGAGGGCGGCATTTCGCTTGACTTCAAGGGCAAAAAATCCGGCCGTGGCGCATACATCTGCCGTGACGTTAAGTGCCTCAAGAAGGCACGCAAGAGCCATAGGATCGACCGCGATCTCGAATGTGTAATTTCGGATGAGGTATACGATGCTATGGAGCAGGAACTTCAAAATGATGAAGAGTGATGCAAACCGTGAAGCGCTCTTTGCATTGGGGCTGTGTGCCAAGGCGGGCAAGCTCGTCTACGGCGTGCCCATGGTGTGCGAGGCGCTCAAAAAGCAAAAAGCGATTGTGGCAGTTTTCAGCGCTGCCGATAACTCTCCCAATTCTGCCAAAAGACTTATTGACCGTTGCACCTTTTACGGTGTTCCGCTTTACACGTTGAGCGTTGACGGCGATACGCTTTCGAGTGCGGTAGGGAAGAGCGGCAGAATTGCGGCCCTTGCCGTCACCGACCAAAATCTTTGTGGGTTGGTGCTTTCCAAACTGCCTAAAAATACAGAAAAAGACAACATCGAGAATTGACCTCTGCGGGGTCAACATCGAAATTTTATGATTTTGCACGGCGCTGCGGCCGCGCGAAGAAATCAGGAGGAAATATGGCTTCTACTATCAATCAACAATTTAAAATTACCAAGTTTGCAAAAGACTTGGGAATGAAGAGCAAGGATCTCGTTGAGCTTCTTGCCCAAAACGGAATTGAGGCAAAGACTACCCAAAAAGCGCTTGAACCGGTAGAATTTGATATTTTGTTCGAGTCTCTGACTCAAGCAAATCAAATTACCGACATTGGTAGCTATTTGGATGGAGTGACCTATATTCCCTCCAAACCCAAAAAGGAAGAAAAGGCTGAAAAAGCACCCAAGGCTGAAAAGGCAGAAACTGTCGAAAAGGCTGAAAAGGTCGAAAAGGTTGAAGAACCCAAAAAGGCTGAAGCTCCCAAAAAAGCTGAAAAAGCAGAAAAAGTTGAAAAGGTTGAAAAGCCCGTAGAAAAGAAGGAGAGCGCTCCCAAGGCAGCTCCCGCTCCTGCGGCAAAAGAAGAAGCCCCCGTTGCACGTCCGCAGAACGTAGCAGAGAAGAAGGCAGAAGAAAAGAAAGAAGAAAAGCAGGAGCCCAAAACGGCCCCCGCTACTCCTGTTGCACCCACTAAGGAGACCGCACCCGCAGCACGTCCCGCGGCTCGCCAACCCTACACCGGCAACCCCTACCGTCCGCAGCAAAACGGTGCCGCCGGCATTTCTGTAAAGCAACCCCCTGTTGTAGCACCTAACCGTCCTGCAGCGCCTGCGGCTCCCGCACGTCCTGCAGCACCCGCAGCAAATCGTGCACCTCAAGGTCAACAACCTGCATTTGGCGGCAACAAGCGCCCCGAAGGCTTTGGCGGCCGTCCTCAAGGCGGTAACGATTTCGGCGGACGTCCTCAGGGCGGCAACGATTTCGGTGCTCAAAAGAAGGATCGCAATTCCTTTAACAAGAACAACGACCGCGGCGGTCGCGGCGGATTTGATCGCGATAAGGGCGATTTCGTACAAAGCGCACCCAAGGATACCTTCAAGGCGCAACCCATCGTTCGCGGTGCTTCCACCAACATCAACCCTGACGGAACCAGAAAGGGTCCCCGCGTAATCGATACCCACACCTCTACTGTCGACCTTTCCAAGTATGATGAGCGTTTGGATAATTTCGTATCCGACCGTGATCACAACCTGCAGGGCGGCAACCAAAAGCTCAAAAAGCAA
>JAGBSQ010000009.1 GCA_017631775.1 Clostridia bacterium
GCATTGTTCCCAAGACAGTTGTCAAGGGAACAATGCCGTTTGCCTCGTTGTGGGCATCTTGAATTTCACGGCGGCGGTTGGTCTCACTAATGGCTGCGCGCATCGAGCGTGTAACGGTATCGGCATACATAATGACCTTGCCCTCGGCATTGCGCGCGGCACGGCCGATGGTCTGAATGAGCGAGCGCTCGGCACGAAGGAAACCTTCCTTATCGGCATCGAGAATGGCGACAAGAGAGACCTCGGGGATATCCAATCCCTCGCGCAAAAGGTTGATGCCGACAAGCACGTCGAACACGCCAAGGCGCAGGTCACGAATGATTTCCATGCGCTCCATCGTCTCTACGTTGTAGTGAATGTAGCGCACCTTGATGTTGTTGTCCTCAAAGTATTCGGTGAGGTCTTCTGCCATCTTTTTGGTCAATGTTGTGACCAAAACACGCTCGTTTTTCGCTACACGTGCGCGAATTTCGCCCATCAGGTCATCAACCTGACCCTCTACGGGGCGCACCTCAACCTCGGGGTCAAGAAGGCCCGTGGGGCGAATAATTTGCTCGACAACGCGCTCGGAATGCTCGTTCTCGTAGTCGCCCGGAGTGGCGCTGACAAACACCGCTTGCTGAATGCTTTGTTCGAATTCATCAAAGAACAACGGGCGGTTATCATAAGCCGACGGCAAACGGAAGCCGTAGTCGACAAGGTTCTTTTTTCTTGCCGTGTCACCGCCGCTCATGCCACGCACCTGCGGCACGGTGATGTGCGACTCGTCAATGAACATAACGTAGTCCTCGGGGAAATAATCGAGGAGTGTAAAGGGCGTGGCTCCCGGCTCTCTGCCGGAAAGAACGCGAGAGTAGTTTTCGACGCCCGAGCAAAAGCCGATTTCGCGCAGCATTTCAAGATCATAGCGAACGCGCTCGCGCAGTCTTTGCGCTTCGAGGAGCTTGTTTTCGCTCTCAAAATAAGCAACGCGTTCTATCATTTCGCGCTCGATTTCGGCAAGTGCCGCTTCCCTCTTTTCGTCGGAGACGGCGTAGTGTGTTGCAGGGTAAATAGCGGCATAGGAAAGCGTTCTTTTGAGCTCTCCCGTAACAATATTGATCTCGCAAATGCGGTCGATTTCATCACCGAAAAACTCAACGCGAAGAGCGCTGTTGTTCATGTTTGCTGGGATAATTTCTACCGTGTCGCCGTTGACGCGGAAGCAATCGCGCTTGAGGGCAATGTCATTGCGGCTGTAGCTGTTGGCAACCAATTTGCGAATGAAAATATCGCGGCTGATTGGCATTCCGGGACGAACCGCAAGGACAAGTCCTTGGTATTCGCTCGGGTCACCGAGGGAATAGATGCAAGAAACGGAAGCAACGATAATAACGTCGCGGCGCTCGAAGAGCGCGCTTGTGGCGCTGTGGCGCAGACGGTCGATCTCATCGTTGATGAGGGCGTCCTTTTCGATATACATATCCTTGCCCGGAATGTACGCTTCGGGCTGGTAGTAGTCGTAGTAAGAGACGAAATATTCGACAGCGGCATCGGGGAAAAACTCGCGCATTTCGGAGCAGACCTGCGCCGCCAAGGTTTTGTTAGGTTCAAGGATAAGAGTCGGTCGATTGGTGCGCGCAATGACGTTTGCCATGGTAAAGGTCTTGCCCGAGCCTGTAACGCCAAGCAGGGTTTGCATCCGCTCACCGCGCAAAATACCCTCGGTCAAGCTCTCTATCGCTTGCGGCTGATCGCCCGTGGGGGAATATTCACTTTTGAGAACAAAAGGCTTATTGCTTTGCACAGATTGCACCTCCCTTTCCCGATTTTTTCTCGTACCTTACAGTATACCACATTTTTTGCGCCAAGTAAAGAGATTTTTTCATTTTCTGCCTCACTTTTTAAAGCCACTTTGCGAGAGCACCTCAAATAATTGGCTACGGTGCGAAAAAAGTGAAAAAAAGATTGAAAAATGTGCAACTTTTTTTTGAAAAACTATGGAAATTTTGAAAAGAGTGTGTTATAATAAGATGAAATAGTGAAAAGTATTGCCTGCCCCCTGTTTGAAAGGATTTTAGAATGCCCGCATATATCGAAAAAAACGAACCCGTTACCCTGCCCGTCATTGCTTTGAGAGGCACGGTAGCATTCCCCCAAATGACCATAAATTTTGAGGCCGGTGACGAAAGCGCCGCAACCGCAGCAAAGGCCGCGGCAGCAAGCACGTCTTTCCTCTTTCTGACCTCCTTTAACGAATATCTCGAGGGGGACGAGGATCTTGAATTCCCCTACTACCGCGTTGGAACCGTTGTTCGCATCAAGCAAATGATCCGCACTCCCGAGGGTCAAACGCGCATCATTGCCGAGGGTCTTGTAAGAGCCAGCGTTAAGGCTTACCGCACCATTCTCGGTTACACCGAGGCAGACCTTGTTTGTACCAACGTCTCCATTCCCAAAGAGGGCGCCGCAAGCGCCACCGCAGCCCTGCGTGAGCTCCGCCGCGCTGCCGAAAAGAATATGCGCATGCTCCCCGCCGAATCGAGCGATCTTCTCTCCACAATCCGCACCATCAAGGACCCCGGCGCGCTTGCCGATTTTATTGCGGCTCACATTCTTGTTCGCCCTGTTGACAAGCAGGCCGTGCTTGAGTGCATTGATCCTTTTGCACGTGCCGAAGTTGTTTTGGGCATTCTTGCCGAAGAGGCAGTTGTGATGGAAGAAGAGACGCTCATACGTAAACGCGTGAGCGCGCGCATGAACCGCCACCAAAAAGAATACTACCTGCGCGAGCAGATCAAGGTCATTCAAGAGGAGCTTGGTGAGGGCGACGACGTTGCCGAGTTCGCCAAGAAAATCGAAGAGCTGAACCTCCCCCGTGAGGTGGAAGCAAAGCTGACCAAAGAGAACGACAGACTTGCCAAAACACCCTTCGGCTCTGCCGAGGCAACCGTGCTGGCAAACTACCTTGATACCTGCCTCTCCATTCCGTGGAACGCGACCACAAAGGACCGCATCAGCTTTGGTGCTGTGCAAAAGGTTCTTGATGCCGACCACAACGGCCTGGAAGAGGTCAAAGAACGCATCGTCGAATACATTGCCGCAAAGCAGCTCAATCCCGAGCTCAACAACCAGATCCTGTGCCTTGTCGGCCCTCCCGGCGTTGGCAAGACCTCGATCGCTTCTTCTATCGCGCGCGCAATGAATCGCAAGTACGTGCGCATATCGCTCGGCGGCGTACGTGACGAGGCTGACATTCGCGGTCACCGCAAAACCTACATTGGCGCAATGCCCGGCCGCATCATCACCGCTCTCATTCAAGCCGAGGTTAAGAACCCTCTCATCCTGCTCGATGAGATCGACAAGCTCACCCGTGACTCTCACGGTGACCCCACCTCCGCTCTGCTCGAGGTTCTTGACGGCGAGCAAAACAAAATCTTCCGCGATCACTTCGTAGAACTCCCCTTCGACCTTTCCGAATGGGTTTTCATTGCAACGGCAAACGATCTTGGCAGTATTCCCAAGCCTCTTATCGACCGTATGGAAATCATCGAGCTTTCCACCTACACCAAGCGCGAAAAGCTTGCCATTGCAAAGGATCACCTCATTCCCAAGCAGCTCAAGCGTCACGGCATGACCAAGAGAATGCTCAAGATCACCGAGGATGCTCTCGTCGAGATCATTGACTACTACACCCGTGAGGCAGGCGTTCGTAATTTGGAGCGCACCATTGCAACCCTTTGCCGCAAGGCCGGCAAAAAGATGCTTGAGACCGAATGCAAGAGCATTACCGTAAAGGCGGGCGACATTAAGAGCTATCTTGGCGAAAGAAAGCTCCTGCCCGAAACCATTGACGCCGAAGATCCCGTAGGCTGCGTCAACGGTCTTGCCTACACCGAGCTTGGCGGAAGCCTGCTCAAGGTTGAGGTTGCCGTTCTTGACGGAACCGGCAAAATTGAGACAACCGGCTCACTTGGCGACGTAATGAAGGAATCGGCACAAATCGCCGTCAGCTACGTTCGCTCGGTTGCCAAGGAATTCTGTATTCCCACCGACTTCTACAAAACCAAGGACATTCACATCCACTTCCCCGAAGGCGCTATCCCGAAGGACGGCCCCTCGGCAGGCGTTACCATGGTAACCGCCTTGATCAGCGCCCTGACCGGCAGAGCCGTTCGCCGCGACGTTGCTATGACGGGCGAGATCAGTCTGCGCGGAAACGTGCTGGCGATTGGCGGTCTTAAGGAAAAGACCATGGCCGCTTACAGCGCAGGTGTTAAGACCGTTCTTATTCCCGAAGAGAACATGCGCGACCTTGCAAAAATCGATGCTATGGCACGCGACAACCTGCACTTTATTCCCTGCCGCCGTGCAACCGACGTTTTGCAGGCAGCACTCCTGCCCGCAAAAAAGACCGCTCCCATTGAGGTGGAAAAATCCACCGATGCAGTTGCGGCATCCGCTTTTGTACCCACCGCAAACATTCAACCGCAAATCCGTCTGTAATCCATTTTGAGAAAGGAGATACGATATGGCACTAAACCTTAACAAAACCGAGCTTCGCATCAGCGCAGGCCTGCCCAAACAATTCCCTCGCGATGCAATGGTTCAAATCGCCTTTTCGGGCAGATCGAACGTTGGCAAAAGCTCGCTGATTAACTCCCTGCTCGGCCGCAAATCCTTGGCGCGTGTCAGCTCCTCTCCCGGCAAGACCATCACCATCAACTTTTATGACGTTGACAAGTCTCTTTTCCTCGTTGACCTGCCCGGTTACGGCTTTGCAAAAAGAGCACCTGCCGACAAGGCGCAATGGTCTGCCCTGACCGACGGTTATTTTACACAAAACCCAAACATCGACCTGCTCAAGCTCGTCATTCAGCTGGTGGATAGCCGCATCGGCCCTACCGCCGACGATGAAATGATGCTCTCCTTCTTGCGCCAAGCAGAGATCCCCTTTTTGGTAGTTGCTACCAAGTCGGATAAGCTCAATGCAACCGAGCGCAAAAAGAGCGAGGAGCTGCTCCGCAGTCACCCTGACATTCCCACAGACACGCCCATCGTGTTCTACTCGGCACTCAAGGGTGAGGGCCGCGCCGATCTTTGGAAGCTGATTGCCGAATACACCGGCTTAAAGCTGTAATTTTTTCCCCGAAAGTGAGAACCGTTTTTCGAAATGTTACTTGATATTCTTTCCGGCGGCGATATCCACGATATTATCATTTCGCTCGTATTCAGTATGCCCATCATTCTTTTGGCGCTCTCCTTGCACGAGACCGCGCACGGATACGTGGCATACAAGTGCGGCGACAACACCGCCTACAATTTGGGTCGCTTGACCTTAAACCCCTTTAAGCACCTTGACCCCATGGGTTTTGCATGCATGCTTTTGCTCGGCTTTGGTTGGGCAAAGCCTGTGCCGATCAACACTCGCAACTTCCGCAATCCCAAGCGCGGTATGGCGCTCTCTGCCCTGGCAGGTCCCCTTGCAAATGCTATTCTTGGCATTTTCAGCGCGGCTATGCTCGGTTTTACCACCGCTCTTTATTACTACTCGCTGATTTCGGGCGCTAACGGTTTTGTTTTGACTTGCATCTCTTACACGAGCTTGCTGTTTGAGCTCTCGGCGCTCTACAATCTTTTGTTCATGGCATTCAACCTCATTCCCATTCCTCCCTTCGACGGCTCGCGCATTATGCTTGTATTTCTGCCGCCCAAGGCATATTTTGGAATTATGAAGTACGAAAGACAGATTATGATCGGTCTGCTCGTTGCCCTGATGTTACTTTCCCGTTTGGGATTTTCGCCCTTTTCTTGGGTTGCCTACAATCTTACCGATCTTGTAGCAAATCCCGTCTTTAAGCTTTTTGGAAAGCTGTTTGGCATTTTTTATTAAACCACAGAAAGGATCCGACCTCACTTTATGGAAGCCACAATCACTTACCGATTGGATCAGTTTGAAGGCCCTCTTGACCTGCTCTTGATGCTGATCCAAAAGAACAAAGTGAATATTATCGATATTCCCATCGCGCTCATCTGCGACCAATACCTTGAATACCTCAAGGCGGCGCAGGATATGGATATGGAGATCGCGGGTGAATTTATCGTTATGGCGAGCGAATTGATGCTGATCAAGAGCCGCCTGCTCCTCCCCCGAGTTGAGGAAGACGAGAAGGATCCCCGTGCCGACCTTGCCGAAGCCCTTTTGCGTTATCAACAGGCAAAAGAAGCCGTGGCAAAGATGATTCCCCTTTACCAAACCTACAGCGGCCGTATGGTTAAGGATACCGACGAAATTTCGATCGATACCTCCTACGTAGCCGATCAGGAAGTGACACAGCTTTGTGCTGCTGTCCGTCGCATTATTGCGGCAAACGAATCGCGCCCGCGCGCGGAAAGACAGACCTTTGCACCTCTGGTTGCCAAGCCCATCATTCCCGTTGACGTTAAGATCGTTGGCATTCTTCACCGTATGTCTCGCAAGAGAGACACCTCGATGCAGGAAATCCTCCACGATGCCGTATCCCTCAATGATATGATCGCCATCTTTTTGGGTATTTTGGAGCTTGTTAAGGTCCGCAAAATTTTGATCGATGAAGACCCCGATTCCTACACCGTTATTCATGGCGTGAATACACGCTTCGTTATCAACGATGCGCCTCCCGCCGAGGGTGAGGAACAAAAAGAATACAACCCTGCCATTCACGGTGACGAGCATATTCCCCTTTCCTCTAAGGCGGAAATGCACCGCGAGCAAAGACGTATCATTCGCGAAGCAAAGCTTGCCGAAAAGAAGCGTCTGCGCGCCGAAGAACGCGCTCGCCGTGCCGAGGAACGCCGTCGCGCCAAGGAAGAGGCTATGGGCCAGACCTTGATTGAGGCTGACATCATTCCCGAGGACGACAGCGACCTTGAGGCAGAAGCCAAAATTGCTCAAATGCTCGACGATCAACTCTCTGAGGACGACGAGGACATTATGGACGATATTGGTCTTGACATCAACGATATCATCAAATCGATGGCACAACAGGCCAAAAACTTACCCGACGACAGCAAATAAAACTCCCGAAAGGATTTAGCGCAAATATTATGGAACAAAAGAAAGAAACCGCTCCATACCTCGAGCAGCTGACAAGCGAGCAGGATCTTAAACAAGCAATTGAAGCAATCCTCTATGCAGCCGGCTACCCGATGCGATATGACAAGCTCGGTGAACTTTTGGGTTTGAGCACAAAAGACGTAAAAACCTTGGTTCGTTCGATGGCAGATCATTTTGCCCTTGAAGATACACATCACGGAATTCAGCTTTTGATCTTCCCCACCACCTGTCAGCTCGCTACCAAGGAGCGTTACGCTCCCTACATCCGAGAAGCTCTCGGCATTCGCCGTGGCGGAAACCTCTCGGCATCTTCTATGGAGGTGCTTGCGGTAGTCGCCTACAACCAACCCGTTACAAGATCCTATATCGACTTGGTGCGCGGTGTGGATAGCTCTTATGCCGTCAACTCTCTTCTCGATAAGGGACTGATAGAAGCCGCAGGACGTCTTGATGCCCCCGGTCGCCCAATGCTTTACGTCACCACCGACAAATTCCTTCGCGTATTCGGTCTCAATGCTCTTGACGAGCTCCCCGAAACCGAGGCTTTGAGTGTGGCTGCCGCACAGGTTGAGGGATCGGAAGCAAAACAAGAGAGCGAAGAGGCTGAGCAACTGTCGTTTGAGGTAGACGAAGCAACGATACCTGCTGAGTACACCGAACCTGTTGACGGCGAGGAAGGAGACGTTGCCATTGAGGCAAGCACTCCCCTACCTCTTGTGGCCGATCCCGATGAAAAGGAGGGCCAGACTTGATCGTATTAATTACTATATTAATTATACTCGGCGTGCTTTTGCTATCAGCCGTATTGATATTGTTTGTTGGCAACGCAAAAATTCGCGTTACCACATCCAATGACATACGCGTTGTTGCATCTGTTTGCGGTATTCCGTTTACGATCTACCCGGACAAAAACAGCGAACCGCAAAAGCCAAAAAACCTGACGCGCTGCCGCAACCCCGAAAAGGTTTTAAAGCGAGAGCTCCAAAGGCAGGAACGCCTCAAGGAAAAGGCCGAGCGTAAAAAAGAAAAGGCCGCACAGCGTGCCGCAAAGCGGAATGAAAAGAAAATCGGCGTTCCGCAAAAGTACTGCCCTGTTCCCAACCTCAAGGAGAACCTTGAAATGGGCTTGGCACTTGCCAAAAAGTTTTATCACAAAACACACGGCAAAATTCGCATTCGAGTCAACAAGCTGCACATTCGCGTAGCCGCTGACGAAGCTGCTCACACAGCACTGCTTTACGGTGTTGTCATTCAAATCGTTTCTACCATCCTAAACTACGTTGACCAATACTACGCTGCCCTGGAACACAAAGAGGGTGACATTTCCATCAATCCCGATTATTCCAACTCTGAATGCAGCGCAGATATCGATATCACCTTCTCCGCAAAGGTGTGGCGTGCAATCATCATGATCATCGATATGATGGAAGCATATGATGCGGAAAAGAAAATCGCTTATCGCAAGGCGGCTCTCCGCAATCGCGAAAAGCGCAACAAACCCAGATTTAATTTTAAAAATATATTAACACGTATACGAAAGGATCATTCATTATGGAAAACGAATCTTCTATCAAGGAAATAATCCGCAATTCGCTGGAACAGGTTCGCTCGATTATTGACGCGGACACCATTGTAGGTAAGCAAATCGTTACCTCTACCGGCATGGTGATTATTCCGATTTCCAAGCTTTCCATGGGTATTGCAACCGGTGGCTTGGATCTGCCCACTCCCGAGGGCGGAAAGAAAAACTTTGGCGGTGGCGGCGGAACCGGCGTAAGCGTTGTTCCCGTTGGCTTTTTGACCATCACCCCCGAAGGCAAGGTGGATATGATCCCCATGACGTCGGAAAAGCTTACCCCCGTAGAGGTTGTTGCAGACCTTATCTACAACTCTCCCGACATCATCGGCCGTATTAAGAACGTGTTGATGAACGGTTATCAGGAAGCTGCGGAGAATGCAGACGTTCAACCCGAGCTTGCTGAACAATACGAAAACCAACTCATCGTTGATACCGAAGAGGCTGCTGATAACACTGTTGTGGATACCACCGTTGTGGCTCCCATCATCGCCGACGATGCTGTTGAAGCTACCGAACAGATCCTCTTCTCCGACGAAGGTGAAAGCTTTGCTGAATCCAGATATGGCCGCAAGCAAATCAAAACCGACATCAAGGAACAAAAGAAGAGAGACAAGGAAGCTGCCAAGCTGCAAAAGAAGGCAGACAAGAGTGCTGCAAAGCTGGCAAGAATTCAAGCCGATATCCTGGCTCTCCAACTTGCTATGGATGCCGCTCAAACTCCCGAAGAAAAGGAATATATCCAAACCGCTCTTACCGAAGCTCAGATCGATGCTCAAATCGAGGGTGAAAAGCAGGCTCAAATCGTTGCAGAGCAACAAGCTCTTGAGGCTTCCGCTCCTGTATACGAAACTGCCGGCGTAGTAGTAGGCGGCAGATCCAGACGCGGCCTTACCGCTGAAGAAAGAGAAGCACAAATTCAAGCCGAAATCCTTGCGTTCAACGCTGCTCTTGCTGCTGCTAACACTCCCGAAGAAAAGCAAGCTATTATTGAGACCGAAAAGCAAATTCTTGCTGCTTACTCCACTGCTCCCACCGCTGTTGATAACGAGATCGTTCAATTCAACAGTGCAATGCAGGCTGCTAAGACTCCCGCAGAAAAGCAAGCTATCATCGAGGAAGAAAAGAGAGCAATGCTCCTTCCCGTTCAAACCAACGTTAAGACCGCAGATCAAATGCAGTTCGAGTCTGACATGAACACCCTCGACACCGCAATGAAGGCTGCTAAGTCTGATGACGAAAAGAAGACCATTCTCGAGGCTCAAAAGCAAACCGTTATCAAGGCTAAAAAGCAACGTGCAGCAATAGGCGCCTCCGACGAGGAGATCAATGCAGAAATTCTTGCATTCAATGCCGCTCTCGCAGCAGAGCAAACTCCCAGAGCAAAGCATGCTGTAATTCAAGCCGAAAAGAAGTCTATGATCAAGGCCGCAAGCAGAACCCCTGCCCTGACCCAAGAGCAAGTTCAATTCCAAACCGAAATGAACTCTTTGGATTCTGCACTCATGGCTGCAAATACCCCCGAAGAAAAGAACGTTATTATCGAGGCGCAAAAGCAAGCCGTTATCAAGGCAAAGAAGCGTCGTGACAGTAGTAACTTCGACCAACTCGCTACCGAGATCGCAGCGTTCAATGCCGCTCTCGCAGCTGCTAATACTCCCGAAGAAAAGCAGGCTATCATTCTTGCCGAGCAAAAGGCAATGACCAAGCCCGCAAAGATTCGCACCGCTCAAACTCCCGAGCAAGTTCAATTTGAAACCGAAATGAACAAGCTCGACACCGCTTATGCTACTGCTACGACTCCCGCCGAAAAGAAGGCTGTTGTTGAAAAGCAAAAGCAAGCAATCGTTAAGGCTAAAAAGCAAGGCGTTTCCAGAAGTGATGCTCGCAACGCCGCTCTCGCAGCTGAAATCGCAGCATTCAATGCCGCTCTCGCAGCTGCAAAGACTCCCGAACAAAAGCAGGCTGTTATCGTTGCCGAAAAGAAGGCAATGTCCAAGCCCGCAAAGGTAAGCACTGCAAAGACCGCAGAGCAAACCAAGTTCGCTACCGAAATGAACAAGCTCGATACTGCTTATGCTGCTGCAAAGACTCCTGCCGAAAAGAAGGCTGTTGTTGAAAAGCAAAAGCAAACCATTATTAAGGCTAAAAAGCAAGGCCTCAATAAGACC
>JAGBSQ010000051.1 GCA_017631775.1 Clostridia bacterium
ACCAAGCGCAGTTATCATATAACAACGCGACAATCAACTCTAACATTGCGGTAGGCGAGATTTTGGAAATTCTCTCTGCCGACAAAATTGCCGTAACGACCACCTACAACGCAGGCGGTGACGTGACCTACGTCATCAGCGCGGTCAATTCCGGCACAACGCCCGTTGGCGGCATCAGCGTTACCGACAACCTCGGTGCCTATCCCTTTGGTGAGGAGACTCTTTATCCCCTGACCTACAAGGACGGCTCCGTTCGTCTTTATATCAACGGTGTTCTGCAAGCCGCACCCACAACGGTGGCAGGCCCTCCCTTGGTAATTAGCGGCATTACTCTGCCTGCAAACAGCAACATTGTGCTCGTTTATGAGGCAACCGTCAACTCTTTTGCACCTCTTGGCGAGGGAGATAGCGTAGTGAATACCGCAACCGTTACCGGCAACGGCATTGCAACCCCCATTACCGCCACCGAGACCGTTACCCCCGCTACCGAGGCAATGCTTGACATTACCAAGAGCATCAGCCCCGTTCCCGTAGCCGAAAACGGTGTTGTGACCTACACCTTTGTCATTCGCAACAGCGGCAACACCCCTGCCGATGCAACGGCAAACGTAACGCTCACCGATACCTTCTTGCCCATTCTTTCGGATCTTACCGTTCTGCTCAACGGCGTAGCACTTGCCGAGGGCACAGGCTACACCTACTCGATTACCGAGGGCGATTTTGCTACCGTCCCCGGTGTAATCACAGTTCCTGCGGCAACCTATACCCAAGACCCCGTAAGCGGCGTTTGGTCGGTTTCCCCCGGCACAGCTACCCTTACGGTTACCGGTACGGTTTAATTCCGCCAAAAGCCAAAAATGGCCGGACAATGCACTTGCACTGTCCGGCTCTTTTGTTTATTCTTCGGTTTGAGTTTCTTCTTGGGTTTCTTCTTGAGGCTCTTCCTGAATTTCCTCTTGCATTTCTTCAGCTTCGGGAAGGTCGACACGCTCTGCCATAAGATCCTCTTGGTAGCGGTAATAGCGCTTTTTAAAGGTGAATACGGTAGCAAAGCAAGCAACGGCACAAATCAGCGCGTAGATCAAAATATTGGGGTTGAACTCCCATTCGGCAGTGCTGTTTGCAAGCACTTGACTCACGCCCTCAACCTTGACGCTGACCGAATGAACGCGGTCAAAATTGAAATCGGTTTTCCATTCGTGGCGAATTTCTTCGGCAAGACGGGGATAAAGCGTAAGACCCTCGAGCTTGATCTCGCGGCGCTCACGGCCGTTGCCAACCACAACGGTGATGATTTCGACAACCGCCTTTTCGTCCTCATAGTTGATCAGATAACCGCTCAGCTGGGAAACAAAATTTTGATTGGTCGTATCCAAAGGAGATGAGGAAACGCGAAATTCCTCCTTTACGGCAACGCCTTGGCTCTTGCCGATGGAGAGCAAAGATACAACAGAAACCACCAAAAAGGCCAAAGCCACAAGAGCGCACAATACTACCAGCAAGTTGTAACCAATGTGCTTTTTGCTTTGTTCTTTTACTTTTGTCCAATCAATTTTCACAAAAGTTCCTCCTTTTGTTGCCAAATTACAGCTGTTTTTTTGCATACGGTGTGTCAAAAACAGGCTGTCCCTTCATTTTTTCTTGCACCATGGGAGTGGGAGTTGCAAGCGCGCCTTCCTCCAAAATAATTTGTGCGGCTGCGGCAGTCCACTCGGTAACGCGAAGGTCACCGCCCACAATGTTGTTCATTACAAGAGATGCACCCTCGCCAAAACCGCGGCCGCAGTTGTGGTAAGCAAACGCACCCTGGAAGATGCCCATATCGTTTGTGAGAACAAGACCGCTCATGCCAACGTCAATGGCAGAGCCCTTGCCCAAATTGAAGATGGCGGCATCGCAAAAATCGGTCAGAGGTCTTCCCTCGTGGCGCGCGCCGATGTAGCCGCCCACGTTGAGAATGAGGGGAATATTTCTCTCACGGCAAATTTCTTGCACGCGAGAAAGCTTATAATCTTCTTTTCTGCCAACGAGATAATCGAGAACAAGTGCGCGAACGGGAAGCTCGATGCTATCGAGAAGCGCCTCGAGAGCCTTGGGGCGAATCATGCCGCAGGTCTCGCATACGTCAGCAAAAACAGGAGTAGAACCTACACATACGGCAACCAAAGAGTCGGCAGGTGCCGAAACCTCTGCAACAACGGTTGCATCACTCGTTTGGTTCTCGTTAAAACGCGCGCCAAAGTGGCGAAGAACTGCCTCGTATGCCGCATCGTAGCTGTGGCAAAGCAGGCCGTGCTGTGCGCCGCTATACTCGGCAAGCGCTTTTGCGCAGGAAACGGAATAGGTACCAATGGTGCCCCAAACACCGCTTTCAAGGACGGAAAGCTCGGTTTCGATCAATCTTTTTTGCATATCCATTTTTTCGTCCTCCTTATACGGTTTTGAGCTCGTCGGCGTGCTCCCACACCTTAACGATTGCATCTACAATACCATCAAGCGTCGCTCTGTCGGCAAGCAGAACGGCTTGACCCATCCAAGAGCCTTCCTCATAGGAGGCGCGTTCGCATACGGGAAGAGGTGTGACGTCGATCTTTGCGCCAATCATGCGCTCGGTATCAAGCGAGGTAACGCAGGGGAAGGTGTAAAGAGGTGCATAACCCGAGCAAATCGGTACGCCCTCTGCAACAAGTGCCTTAATGAATTGGTCGCGTGTAATGCCCTTTTTGGCAAGCTCTTCTTTTTTGAAGCGGATCATAAAGAGGTGGTATGCATGTGTTGTGATGCGCTCGTCATAAGCGAGATGCTCCACAAAACCAAGACCCTTGAGTCTGCCTGCAAGGTATGCGGCGTTCTTGTCGCGCAAAACAACCTCGCGAGAAAGCTTTGTATATTGAGAAAGAAGAATAGATGCCTGCAGCTCGGTGATGCGGTGGTCTTGCGCTACGCTGACGAACTTGCCGTCCTCTTTGCCGCCCGAAAGCATCAATTCGAGATTTTTTGCAAGGACGTCATCATTTGTTGTAATGATGCCACCCTCGCCGCTTGTCAAGTTTTTGGAGTTTTGGCAGGAGATGGATGCCGCATCGCCATAGGCGCAAATGCTCTTTCCCTTCCACTCGGCTCCAACGCCTTGTGCCGCATCTACAATCAGCTTTACGCCGTGGCGGCGTGCGATCTCTTCGAGCGCGTCGAGTTCGGGGGGACAACCTGCAACCGCAACCGCAACAATGGCACGGGTCTTGTCGGTAATCTTTTCTTCAACCGATGCGGGCGAGATGAGATAGTTGCTATCGTCAATATCGGCAAGCACGGGGGTAGCGCCTGCAAACACAATGGACGAAAGGGTTGCAATAAAGGTGTAAGGAGGCAAAATAACCTCATCGCCGCGTCCAATACCGAAGCCGCGCAAAAGAAGCTCCAGGGATACGGTTCCGTTTGCAACGGCAAAGCAATGTGCCACACCGCAGTCGCGCGCAAAGGCGGTTTCGAATTCTTTTCTCAGCTTTCCGCTACTGTAATTGCCCGCAAGAAGCGTCTGTTTGAGCATTTCGCGGTCGATATCGGTTGCCTGCGGCCATGCAGGCATATTTTGTTTCAGGACGGGCTCACCGCCGTGAATTGCAAGCATAATGTTTCTCCTTTATGTATGATGTGCGCTCAAAGCGAGCGGATGAATGCTTTGTAGTGTTTGATGTAAGCCTCGTTGGCCTCGTCACCGCCAACCGTGTTGGCAGATTGAAAGACCTCGGGCGCGACTCCGCGCTCTTGCGTGATCTCAATGCCGCGACAAACCGCCGCCTGCAAAATCATGGAGCCGATAACGGTTGAGGTCGCACCCGTAACAGCACCGCCTACGTTGATGGCGGCATCGCCGTAGCACCCCTTGTTGTCGATAACAACGTCGCACACCTCGCAAAGCTTTTTGCCCTCGGGGTGGCGAGAACGCGAGCGAGATGCGTGTGTGAGGTTGGTGATGCACACGGTTTTGAGTCCACGTGCGCGCGCTTCCTCTGCCATTTCTACGGCTACGGTGTTGCAGCCGGAGTTGGAGAAGAGGAACATCACACCGCCCTCTTTGATGGCGTCTACGTCATCGAGGAGGATCGATGCCAAGCCGGTAACGCGCTCGAGCTGACTGCTTGCCGCCGCTGCGCGGTGAAGCATTAAGGAATCCTCAAGAATGGGGCAAACGCGAACCAAACCACCGGCTCTGTAGAAAATCTCTTCGGCAAGAATATGAGAGTGACCTGTGCCGAAGGTAAAAACGTATCCGTTAGTTGTGAGCGCATCTGCAATCAGAGATGCTGCTTTTTCGATGTTTTCACCTTGTGTGGTTTCAACTGCCTCTACAAGGCGTTTGATTTCATTGATATATTGTTGTGCAGAGTTCATTTGCATTCACTCTCCTTTTTGTTGTTGTGCAGCATACAATGCTGCCGCAAGCTCTGCACTAATGGCAGGCTCGCAAATTTGAATGTGCGGGAATTTTTCTTTTATGCCATTCTCAAAAGCCTTGCGAACAATGTCGTTTTTGCAAAGCACACTGCCCCAAACGCCAAGCAGATCAGCATGGCATTTTTCAAGCAATACCGTTGCATAACGCGAAAGATGTGCGGCAGCGTCAAAGAGAATATTCTGTGCTATTTTATCGCCATCCTCAGCGCATTTTGCAACACAGCGTGAAAATCCCGCAACGTCGGGTTCAACTTCCCCGTAAAAAACGGAAATAAGCTCACGCGGAGCAGATACGCCAAAGTGCGAAATTGCCGCATCTGTTAGGGCGGTTTTTGGAGCAACCGCATCGGCGGCACGAAGAGCGGCACAAATGCCTTCGCGACCAATATAATAGCCGCTTCCTTCATCTCCCGTAATTCTTCCCCAACCGCCGGAAACAAGGATCTCTCCCTCCCGGGTTTCACCAATTGCCATCGATCCCGTGCCGGAAATGATCAGCACACCTGGCTTTTTGCCGCCCGTAAGTGCAAAAAGCGTCATATAGGCATCGCTTCGCACATACACCGGCGCGTGCAAAAGTTTGCCTGCTCGGTTGGCAAATTCCTTTGCCATGGGGCTTTCGGATTGATCGTCGATAGAAGGGTCGCCAATGCCAATGGCGGCAATGCTTCCCCCGGGGAGGCCGAGTAGCTTGATGCCCTGTGCAAGGTTTTCAAGAGCCTTTTCAAGACCTATGAAATTGTAATTGAGGGGCCCGCACACAGCTGAGGCAATTTCTTTTCCTTCTGCCGTAGCGGCAACCAGCGCGGTCTTTGTTCCGCCGCCGTCAACACCCACACAATAAAGCTCCTTCATTCCTGCCTCCTTGGTCGAATTTCTTTCTTTTATTATATATGATTTTTCACCTTATGTCAACGAGAAATTGACGAAAAGGAAAAGGATTTTGATTTTTTCTTCTTTTTGTCACCAAAATTACACGCGGGTGTTGACTTTTGGTCACCGATTTTGTATAATGGGGTTAGAAACCACTCCGAAATTGCAAAGGAGAAAAGAATATGAAAAACAACCTAGGCCTCGGCTTTGCCGATGCCATTATTACACCCCCTCACCCCGAGCAGGTCTTTCTTGACGGTTACGGCTTTCGCCTCTCCCCTGCCACCGAGGGCGTGCGCGACGATTTGCATGCAAAGGTGTGTGCTATGGTAGATGAGGAGAAGACATTTTTGCTCTTCTCTCTGGACATCATCGGCTTGCGCGAGGATACTTACCGCTTGGTAACCTCGCAAATTAGCGACCTGACCGGAATTTCTCGCGAGGATATGGCGCTTTGTTGCATTCACACCCACGCCGCTCCTGCCTCGGGCATTCTCGATGAGCTGCCCATCGATACCGACTATTTTGCTTGGCTTGGCGAGGTTTGCGGACGTGCTGCTCTCTCTGCAATAGAGCGCGCCTGCCCTGTGACCGCTTCGTTTGCCATTCTCCCCGAAACGCTGCAAACAAGCCACAACCGCCGCAAGGACCGCGATGTGATCGATCGCTCCATTCGTGCAGTTGCTTTTCATGACGAGGGCGGAAAACTGCGCGGCGTTCTCACATCTGCCGCTTGCCATGCCGTTGTCAACACCGCATATTCGATTTCGGCGGACTGGTTGGCAGAGCTGAATAAGCTTTCCACCGATGAGGTCCCCTACCTCTTTTTGCAGGGTCGCGGAGCCGACATCAATCCGCAGCTCTACCTAAACCTCCCCATTGACGAGCTGATTGCGCGTCTGGGTAGCGAATTATCGGCACCCGTGGCGCGTTTTGCAAATACTTCTCCCCAAGGAGAAGCACTTGAAGGCAGGCTCACAAGACGCTATGAGACCGTTCGCATTCCCATGAAGGAAATGACCGATCTCGCAGCGGTTCGCCAAGAGATCACGCGCGAATTCAAGGCTTACCGCGAGATCGACCCCTCTGATATTCAAAAGCACTTTGTTTTGCGCCAGCTCCAATGGTGGCGCCACATGGAACGCATGATCGAAGGCGGCGAGGATTTTGCCCTGCGCGTTCCCCTGCAGCTTCTTGCCGTAGGCAAAGCTTGTGTGTTCCTCTTTATCCCCTTTGAGCTTTTGACCTTGACCGGCAACAAGCTCGAAGAGATGTACGCAAACGCCGGATTTGCGCGCGAAACGATATACGTGTGCGGATATTCCAACATGACCGAGGGCTATCTTGCCCCCGTTGAGGAGTTTGAATATGGCGGATACGAGGTTGCCGGTGCGGCACATTGGTACAACATTCCCGAGGCCTCTCCCGAGAGTGAAGGTGCCGTGCTCGACTGGTTCCAAAAAATGAGCGAAGAACTCAAATAAGATTTCGAGCGTATAAAAAATCCCCCACACCCATCAGGCGATGGGTGTGGGGGTTCTTTTTGCGATTTTATTCGCGTGTTGTTAAATTAGTGGTAGAACTCAAGAACTACAGAGATACCGCCCATGGTGAGGGTAACGTCCTCTGCTGCTTGGAATGCTGCCATAATTGCTGCATGGCTTGCATCGGTGCCCAAGGGTCTTTGTTGCAGGTCAACAAAGGTTTGGCCGTTGAAGAAGATGGTGTAGGGTGTGCCTGCCTCATCGTAAACGGTGAGGAAAGGAGGCATTTGATTGGTGGTTTGTGCTGCGTATTGCGAAATTTGGAGAATGGTCATCCAATGTACGTTGTCAGCACCTTGAACTCTGTTCATGCCTGCGCCGTCAATAGAAAGGATACCTTGTGCACCAATGCCGGTAACAACTTGAGAAGCGTTGTTGCCCTCGGGCATAAGGAGTGCTTGAATGTTCATTTTGCCGCTGTCATCTACAAAGGAACCGAGAGTTGCCAGCTTCAAGCCATCGCTCAAGCCCTTCATTTGGGCTACGATTGCGTTACCGCCAATAGCAGCAAACCAGATCTCTTCACCGCTGAGGTGAGAATCGAATACGGTGTTGGTTACAATCAGAATGGGGCTTACGTAGCCGCCGCGAATGTCAGGGCTGGAAACGATAGCCATAGGTCCGCCTGCACCGACGAAATAAGAATCGGTAAAGGTTGCCTTTGCTTCGCCCCACATGTAAATTGCGTTTTGGTAAGAGTCGTAGCACTTAACGTTGATAGCATTCATGTAAGAATGGTCATCTGCAAAGTAAGTAATAAAGAAGGAGTTACCAATGATGTTATCAAAATCAACAGTAATATAGCCGGTAGCCTTGAGGAAGATCAAGCCGCCTGCGGAAACGAGAGCGCCGTCAGCGTCAACCCAGTTATCTCTTGCGGCATTACCGATGATATTGAGGTTGTTGATGGTGACTTGTGCATGGTTTTCTACACTTACTTCAATGGTGTTAACGAACTTGATAAAGTCGGAGTTGGAGAAGTCTGCGCCGTAGTCGTCGCTATTGCCTTCAAGGCCGAATACTGCGGGGGATGCAATGATCGGGAAGTCATCCAAGCTGATGGAGAAGAAGTTGCCTTCCATTACAAAGGTCTCAGCAGGATTGAGAATGCGGCGGTAGATGTCGGACCAGTCTCTGAGGTACTTGGTGCCTGCGGGAATGGTCTTGGTCTCGCCGGTAACGCTGTTGGTGTAAACAACGTCTTGAGTGGTGGTCATAAAGAACGCTTCGGGAACGTCATCTTCGGTCAAGAACAGGTCACAGTGCAGAACAATACCGGAAACAGTAAGGTTTGCAATGCCCTTTTCGGTCTTAAAGGTATCCCAAACGCGGGTATCATTCCAGTCTGCATTACCTTCGCGGTCGTCGGTGTTGTCATTATCGATAACGGCAAGCTCCCAAGCCTCGTAAATGTTGTAAGCCTTAACGATTTCAGCCTCGAGAACAACGGGGTTGAAGGATTCAAAGAGATAGTACTCCTCGGAGGGGAGAACGGAGATCTTAACACTCAAGCCTTCGGTACCTGCTGCAAAGGTGTAAAGACCCTTGTAGGTATCAACGGTAGCGATCAAAGTTTCGCCATCGTAGTAAGAAACGAGATTGCCCTCGCCTGCGGTTGCAGTCAAAGCAACGTATTCATCTTCTTTTTCAACAAAAAGTTCTACAACGGAGAAGAAGTTTTCAAGTTCCTTAACGATATCGTCATCGCCCAAAACAGAAAATTGAGGATTGAAGCGGAATGCGTTTTCGTTACCGATGATATAGGTCTTTTCGCCAACTGCAAATTGACCTGCAAAGCTTGCATCCTTATATGTCAAGTTGGGGTCGATTACGTTTGCACCGTTAAATTGGTTAAGAGATTCGGGTCTTTCAAATTGAACGGCAATCGCAAATTCGGGCTCTACGATCGGCTCTGCGGTAACCTTAACGGTAACCTTTGCGGTTTGAACAACGTTCAAGTGAGGATCGTTGAAGGATACGGTAACTTCCTTATCGCCTTCGGTAGCGGTAATGTCCTCGTCGTAGGTGATGGTGAGCTCACTATAGGTGTAAACCTTGTTCAAGTTTTCGTCGGAATATTTAGCAGTTGCTTTGATTCCGGAAAAATCGATTTCTTCGCCAATGAGATAGTTGGTCTTTACAGAGGAACGGTCAACGGTGAAGGATTTGAGCTCGAGCTTGGTTTGGAAGAGCGAGCAAGCCGCAAAAGAAAGTACCATTGCCACAGTGGCTACAAGCGCGATGAGTTTTAAAAATTTCTTCATTTTCATTGTTTTTGCCTCCTTAAGAGTTTGTTAATTGCTATCTTTAGGGACTCTGCCCATAAGAACGATTTGAGCGCAGACGTTGGATCCGTCTGTTGCACGAATAGTAACCGTGATTGCACGGTTGGGCTTGAGGAATACAAAGGTACGGGAGAGCTCGTGGAATACGACAGCACCCTCGTTGGTCTCTTTGTCATACTCAAACTTAACGCTGGTTTCGTTTGCCAAGTGCGGCAAAACCTCGTAGTTGATTTGCACGGCGTTGGGGTTGTTGACAATGCTTTCTGCCTCTGCCGTGTAGGGGTTTGCCTCGTCGGCAGGAATAAAGTCAAAAATGAACAACGGCTTATCGCCAAGCATTTGTTGTGACTCAATGGTAACGGGAGATTCGTTTTGTACGGTAATGCTGTTGCATTGAATACCTTCTACGTACGTAATACCGTCAAACACCTTTACCTCCAGACCAAAGAAATTGACCACCGCAATAGATGCGAGGTATACAACGAGGAGAATAATAACTATTGTTTTTTTCATTACTGCTTCTCCTTGTAAAACGCTTTGATTTTGGAAACATAGGTGAATACCTTGTATCCTGCAAGAATTGCCGCAACAATCGCCAATTTGATCCATGCCGCAGGGTCATTTCTCGAGGAGAAGAAGAGTGCCAGCACAAATACAACAACCGCTACGATAATGGCACCAACGCCCGATGCGGTTTCGTTGGGGTTGTTTGCCTGCTCGTTAAAGGTGGCGTATTGCTCGTATTGCGGATTCATAATATCCTTTTCGGCACTGGAGAACAGATGTGCGATATAAACACAGTAAATCATAATGCCGATCATCCACGCGTTCGTTTGCGAAATGGAGGATTCGATTGCAAAAATGTTTACGGTGACCACACAACCAATCAGTGCAATGATCATGTGAAAGACAAGCTTGGAGAAAAGGAGTGTTACGTAGGGCGCGGGTTGCACCTTGTTCAAATAAGAGCTCGATCCGTCTCGGCTGTAAACCGATGCAAGATCGATATTGGTCATCATCATCATAAGCAAAATAACGATGATGTTGAAGCAAATGGTCATTTGCGTTCCCAAAAAACGCGTGTTCATTGCCGAGTACAGCTTGTTCAAAAGGTAGATAGCCATTGGCATAAGAATGATCAGCACACCGCCAAGCTTAATAAAGGCGTTGGAACGGAGACCAATGACAAATTCCTTTTTGATCGCCGAGAGGAAGGGGGGATTTTTGCGGTTAGCCTTGGCTTTGATCTTATCCCTCTTTTTAAACTCAAAGGGAGTAGATGCCATGCGGTAGAACAACGGCTTGGAGCACAGGAAGCAAAGCAGCAGCATTGCCACTCCAACTGCGATCAAAACCAAGAGGCTTGGCAGCGTTCCGGAGTGGAAGATCATGCTGGAAAGTCCTACGGTTCTACCAACAATCAATTCGGTAAATGCATAAATGGGTGCAAATTTTTCGGTGTAAGCGTTGAGGAATGCTTGGATCTCCCAATAGGTATTGCCCCAACTCTCAATAAAGTTGATATCCTCGGGAACCATACCGATCAGCCACCAAACGGCCAACACAGCCGCTCCGCCAAGTGCGGTATACACAATGTATTGCAGCACCTTAACGCGGCCCAAGAAAATGTAACCGAACATTGCGGGAATGGAGAGAAGAGCCGCCACCAAAACGGGAATGCTCGAGATCAGCAAAAACATCAAAATCAACCAAGGGTAATAAATGAGCGAATATCCCTTGACGATACCGTATGCGATGAACATGGGAATGGTGAACATAAAGCTCTTTCTCAGCTCGTATACGTAGTAGGTTGCGAGCTTTGAGAAGAATACGAGCGAGGGAGTTGCGGGGAACGTGAGGAGAACCGTGTTGTCCCTTGAGAAATAAAGCGACTTTACAAGTCCTAGCGTATCGGTCACAAGCGAAAGCAAAAGCATAATGCCAAACGCCAGGGAAATGACGGATACGGGAATATCATGGACGAGCGAGAATAAGCCGAGCAGCTTAACAAAATGGAACAGGACGGTAATAACCGCCGTAATGGCCGCAAACTCAACAAAGAGCCATACGGTCTTGAATATCAGCTTTCTTTTGGATCGCAGATATCCCATGTCCATTTTTTCTTTGAGCTGCATTTTGACCAGTGTAACGAGCGCTCGCCAATTTTCACGAGCCGTCTCGGCAAACTCGCCCTTTTTCAGCTTTCTTTTTGTCATACCGTTTCTCCTTTGAGAGCGGCTGCAGCTTCCTCATCCTTAACAGAAACGGGAGACTGCGTATTGCCGTCGATCATGCCCATATAGAACTGCTCGAGCGGAACACCGCTTGCCTTAATCTCGGCAACGGTTTTGGTGCAAAGGATTTGTCCCTTGCGAATGATCGCGATGCGATCGCAAATGTTTTCTACAACGTCGATGATATGGCTGGAGAAGAATACGATGTTGCCGCGGGATGCGTGCTCCTTCATACACTCCTTAACCTGGAAGATGGATTCGGGGTCAAGGCCTGTCAGAGGCTCGTCCAAGATCCAAATCTTGGGGTTGTGAACGAGCGCCGACATAATGGTAATCTTTTGCTTCATACCGTGGGAGTATGTCTTCATGGGGTTGTCGATGGCTGTCTCCAAGCGGAAGCGCTTGATATATTCTGCCATTCTTTGGTCACGGTCTGCGCGAGATACGTTGTAAAGGTCGGCAATGTAGTTGATATATTCTCTACCCGAAAGGTTTTCGTAAAGCGCGTAATGGTCGGGAACAAAGCCGATTTGCATCTTTGCTTCAACCGATTGCTTGTCCGCATCGTAACCCGAAACCTCAATTTGTCCCGAGGTGATGGTTTGAATACCGACGATGGATTTGATAATGGTGGATTTACCTGCGCCGTTGGGGCCGAGGAAGCCAAAAATTTGACCGCCTTCAATTTCAAGGTTTGCCTTGTAAACCGCGTAAACGTCGCTGGTGGAATATCTCTTTGAAAAATCACGAAGGATCAATTTGCCCTCGTTTTGAGGATTCATGGGTTCCTGCATACTTCTGCCTGCAAGATGCGCTTGAAGCGCGAGCCTGTCGGCCTTGATCTTGCGGTTCCTTTCCATAATGATTTGGTAAATATCGACAACCTCAAATGCTTGCTCGTACAAAAACCACATAGCAAACGAAAGCGCTATGTAGACCACAAAATAGAGCGCCTGATATACAGGATACAACAGCATGGTCAAATCGCCAACTTGGAATTGGAAGGTGATCTTTCGCAAATCCTCTGCCCACTTGCCAAGCTTTTCGGCAATAAAGTTGGAGTTGATGAAGAAGAAGTCGACCGGCGTTCCCTTTGCGGTCAGCCACGCGTTCATAACCAACACAAGTACGTAATAACCGAAGAACGCTATCAAGGAATAAGCAAATTGCTTGATCTTAGGACGGCGGAAAATGCCCAAGCTCATCAAAAGCAGCGGCAACAAAAATGCCATGTAGTGGTTGGACCAGAATTGAATGGAACGTGCCGAGAGCCAAAATGCCGAATTGGTGTCAGGCATGATCATTGCAAAGAAAGCGCCCAAAACGTTGATGAAGATGGTGAAGTAATAGAGCTTTTCCATCTTAAAGATGAGCACCAACGGAATGATGAACATTGCCGTGTTGCAAAGGTGCAACGGCCAATCCTGCAGGTTGACAAAAACTGAAAAATCGTAAACGTAGCAGAAGGTGATCATGGTTGCCATGCTGATGTAAAGCAAGGCAAATCTCTTTTGCTCGTATTCGCATTTTGCAAAGAGGAAATGAATGCCAAAGCCGAGAACGGCAGCACCGTAAATGAAAATGCGGTGGGCGAGTGTAAAGTCCTCCAAAAGGATTGCGGGGTCACCCAAACCGAACAATGCTTGCGGTGCCCAAGCAGGCATTGCAATGGCAAACATGCCAACAAAAATGGCGCCAGTTGTTAAAAGGTTGCGCCAGTTGAATACGGGGCGCTTTTGCTTTGTGATTTGGAAGAGAGCCAAACCAAGTCCCACACCGAGCTCAAGTGCAAAAATGAGAAGTCGGTAGCGGAAGACGTCTGCCGCATCACCGTCTTGCGCGCGGTTAAGAATGGGCAATGCCACAATAGAAGCCGCATAAACAGCAGCCGCCACGTAACGAACGATGGGGGCTACAAGAGGTACGTGCTTTTCGAAAAACGGATAGGTGATTGCCGCCAACTGTACGGCATAAATGAGCCAAAACAGAACAATTGCCAAAGCAGCTGTTCCACCGCCCTGCGGACCAAAGGGCGAGTAAATGTTAAGTCCGACCGTATTTTGAATCAGCGGTTTGCCGCCAAGAAAGCGAACAAAGAAAAGCGCCGAATATAAAAGTGCAACTGTGCGTGTATTGTTGAACTTTTCACCAAAAACGTTCTTTTCTCTGTTGAAGAACAAGAACGCAAAAATGAGTAAGCAAGCTGCCACAGCCACACCGTAGTAAAGATAAATCACGGTGTTTTTCCTCCTTGCAGGGGTGTTTCCCTTGAAGTCTTTTTTGCAAAAACGATTTTTGCCGAATTATCCAAAAAATCAGCCCCTATTCTGTTAAAAAAGGACTGATTTCTTGAGTTTGTCATTGGTCGGAGTGACAGGATTCGAACCTGCGGCCTCTTGGTCCCGAACCAAGCGCACTACCAAACTGTGCCACACCCCGATTTAAAATTTGTTTCGTTGTTTTTTGTTCCCCGCTTTACTTCCCCGGTGCGATTGGTGAGGGGACCGAACCGCTGAGAGTCATGCGCATCTTTCTAATGTTTAATATTTATTATATAAAATACGCCTTTTCACTACGCCATTATATCACAACAACGTGCTTTTGTCAACCTTTTTTTCAAAAATACTTGCTCCCATAGGGCAACAAGATGGCTCCAAAATGAGAAAAACGGCACAAATTTGGGAATTGAGCCCGTAAAGAACTCAATTCCCTTTCAAAAAATTTCATTTTTTGGTTATTTTTCGATGATGTAAGTTGCGTAAGCAACCGTTTCTCGGTTTGTAAACTCGTAGCCTTCAAAAATTACATAGTTTTCATAAACGTGTACGATGTAACCCTCGGAAGCTCCCTCCCTCAGCGAACCCGTAACTACGCGAGGAGTGGAGCACGCAGGGATGTGCACCATGGTTGCAAACGTGCCGTCCTTGTTGTCAATGTTCTTATCGTAGTTGGTTTTTCCTGCCTTCGGTTCCTCAAACTGTGCGTCAAAAGTCCAATGAGAGTGACCGCTAAAATAAACCACGTTGGTGTATTTTGTAAAGAGCTCGGTAAACTTTTTGTACTCTACGGTAGAGCTGATGAGCGGCAGACCGTACTCATTTCCGGATACGCTGGCATCCCCTACTTCTTCATCCATAAACGTGTGGAAGAAGAGGAAAACGGTCGTGTCTTTGTACTGCTCCAATCTCGCATCGAGCCACGCCAACTGATAGTCATACAGCAAGCGCGAGGTCGAGACGCCGTAGTCGTATGCGATTTGGTGCAAATAGATCATCACGCTTCCGTCTGGCAGCAAAACAACGTAGTCAAGCTCGTTGCCGTCGAAATAAAGGTAATCGAGCTCGCTGTCGTAATCCACAACGTCGCGCGCATACTGCATATACCACTCGTAGGAGAAGCCGGTATATTTGGATTCGTGGTTGCCCGTGGTTGTAAAAATAGGCATGTCGGGAGCAAAGGCATAAATTTGTTGAATCGCCTGAGAATGCAAAATGTACTCGCTCTCGATGTTTTCGTAGGAAAAATCTCCGCAAATGCCAACGGTGATAGCACCCTTTTCGTAAAGAGCTTGTGCGGCATTGATAAAGTGGTTGTACGGAATATCGGTGGAGCCGTAACGGTTGCCTTGGTGTGTATCGGAAAGAGCACCGAATGTGTAGAGCTCTTCCTCGGTGAAACGACGGCTTTCGGGAATGATATAGGTGTAGACTACGTCACCGTCACCGCTGACAGCCATCAAGTGGGTAGCACCCTTGGGAATTGCCGTAAAGGATTGAATGGTGATTTCGGCTTCTTCGTTTGCGAAAAACTCATCGGAGTAAAGCATTGTATAGTTCTTGAGCTTTCCGCTCGCATCCGCCCAATAAAAGGTGTAGACGTCTGTTGTTTCAGGCAAGAACGTCAGCGTTCCGCCTGCAAAACCGGGGGTGTCATAAAGAAAAGCATAATTTGTAATGCCTGCCGTAGCATACATCTTGCCGCAACCCGTGCAAATATCGTTCGCGTATGTGTGATTTTGCGTTGCGGGAAGAACAACCGTTTGAGAGGCACCGCAAGCGCAAGAAATTACTTTTTTGCCCGAGGTGGAGCAGGTAGGTTCTTTGACAACCGTCTCATTGTTGTAGATATGTGCTTGATATTCGCCAACTTTTACAAAATAGAAATCGCGGTAATGTTGGGACTTTTCACACGACCACGTGTGTTCGATTTTGATAACATTTTCGCCCGCAACAAGGTTGACCTTGATGCCGTACATATAAACGCCGTGTGTCTCGTTACGCATTAGCATATAACCCATGCCGTCGTACCCATAAGAGGTCTCGAAAACCTGTTCGTTTTCGGTTCCACCGTTAATGGTGTATTTGGTTCCGCGTGTTTGCGCGTCCTTTAGTCGCAGGTGAAGAACCATCTCATAAACGCCCGAAGTGGGAACGCTCACTTTATAAACCAAACTGCCGGACGTATATTCTGTTACGTACCAATGCTGATAGCCGTTCTGCTCGCCGGGACCTGACGGATTTGAGAGGTCTTTGTCATAATCCCCTGCCCAAACGTGAACGCCGTTTTCGTATCCTTCAATGAGTGTGGGGGAAAAATTGTAGTAATCGGTTTTTCCGTCTCCGTCCGCATCATAAATCGAGTGGATCCAATAAAGGGTGACCGTGCTCGTGCCGCAGAACATGCACTCGCCATTTAAGTAAGTGTGATGCCCGGGGGAGGGGGCCTCGGTGATTTGTACGGCACCGCAGGAGCAGGTTGCCATTATTTCACCTGCCGCACCGCAGGTAGGTTCTTTTGTGACAACGCCCTCGCCAAAAGAGTGCTCGTGCACGTCGGGAGATGTAGTCTCCTCCGGTACGGTTGTTTCTCCCGGTACGGTTGTTTCTTGTATTGTGGTTTCAGCGGGGATGAGTTGGTTGAGGAATTCGAGATCAATTTGCGAACAACTGCACAAAAGCAGCATGAGCAAAGCCAACAAAAGGCTCAGTTTTTTCATGATCTACCTCCCAAACGCAAATGATGATGCGGCGGTTGCCGCTTGCGGCTTCATTTTAACATTTTTGCAATTTGGTGTCAAGTTCGTTTTTGTAAATTTTTATTCCCACAAAAGATATTGAAATTCGCGCAGAGGCATGATATAATAATGCTAAATATGACAGAAAGGAGACAAAGCGTGAAAAAAAAGCTCACCATTGGTATACTTGCCCACGTTGATGCAGGCAAGACGACCCTCTCGGAAGCCATGCTCTATTTGTGCGGCAAAATCCGCTCGGTCGGTCGCGTGGATCATCGCAACACCTATCTTGACACCAACGCCATCGAGCGCGAGCGCGGCATTACCGTTTTTTCAAAGCAAGCGCGTTTTTCCACATCTGTGTGCGATTTTATCCTGCTCGACACCCCCGGCCACGTTGATTTTTCGGCTGAAGCCGAGCGCACGCTCTCGCTCCTTGACTACGCCATTTTGGTGGTGAGCGCCGCCGACGGTGTGCAAAATCACACGCGCACGCTTTGGCAGCTGCTCGAGTATTACAACGTTCCCACCTTTCTTTTTGTCAACAAAACCGACATTTCCATCAAGCTTGCCGAGGAGATGGAGGAGGAGCTTGCGCGCACGCTTTCTCCTCGCTGTGTCGCCTTTCATGAAGCGCAAAGCGATGCCGAGCGCGATGAAAAGCTCGCCATGGCAGATGAGGAATTTTTGGAGGCCTTTTCGGCAGGAGAAGAAATTTTGGATGGCGAAATTGCCGAGGCCATTGCCCACCGCCGCCTCTTCCCCTCTTTGTTCGGCTCTGCTTTGCGACTGACGGGCGTGGAGCATTTGCTCGCCACACTTGACCGTTTTACCCTTTCTCCCATCTACGAAAACGCCGAATTTGGCGCACGTGTGTACAAAATTGCACGCGACGGCAACACGCGCCTGACCTACCTCAAAATTACGGGAGGCACGCTCCGCGCGCGAGACGAGATTTCTTATCTCACTCCCGAGGGTCAAAAAAATTGCGAAAAGGTCAATCAGCTGCGCCTCTATTCAGGTGAAAAATTCGAGCAGGTCGACAAAGTTGAAGCCGGCGAAATTTGCGCCGTTGTCGGTCTTAGTGCAACCTTTGCAGGGCTTGGGCTTGGCACCGAGAGCGATGCCGGTCGGCCGGTGCTGGAACCGGTGCTTTCCTATTGCATCACCCTACCCCAAGGTTGCGACCCGATGCTGTATTTCCCCAAGCTCAAGGAACTTGAAGAGGAAGAACCCTCCCTGCACCTTTATTGGAACACCGAGCTCTCTCAAATTGAAGCGAGATTGATGGGTGAGGTGCAGATAGACCTTTTGCGCCGCTTGATACGCGACCGCTTTGGCATTGAATGTCAGCTCGATAGCGGCAAAATCCTTTACAAAGAAAAGCCCGCCGCGCGTTCGCTTGGCATCGGTCACTTTGAGCCGCTACGCCACTATGCCGAGGTGCAACTCCTGATTGAGCCTCGCCCTGCGGGCTCGGGGCTTTCCTTTGACGTTCATCTGCCGCCCAATTCGCTTGACCTAAATTGGCAGCGTCTTATTCTTTTCAATCTTTACGAAAAGGTCCACCGCGGAACCTTGACGGGTGCGGTTTTGACCGATGCAAAAATTACGCTTATTGCGGCACGTGCGCACTTAAAGCACACCGAGGGCGGCGATTTTCGCGAGGCGACCCTGCGTGCCGTTCGTCAAGGATTGATGCGCTCGGGTTGTGTTTTGCTCGAGCCCTATTACAAATTCCGCATCGATATTCCCTCCTCTTTTGTCGGTCGCGCCATGTCGGATCTGCAAATGCGCGCGGCAACCTTTGAGGTGGAGGGTGCCACCGACGAGAGAACCGTTATTGTTGGTCGCGCACCCGTTGCAACGCTGCACGATTATCCGCGTGAGCTCATCTCCTATACGCGCGGCGAGGGGCATATTTCCTGCACGTCTGACGGTTATGAGCCCTGCCACAACCAA
>JAGBSQ010000052.1 GCA_017631775.1 Clostridia bacterium
CACTACATCAGCGGCGGCAACGCATTTGACGTATTCCCCGCTCCCATCTTCAAAGAAAAGATTGTTGAGTATCCCTTTGAAGAAGCCCCCCGCATGGCACAGGATTTCACACGCCTTAACTTTGGTTGGTGGCTCTACTACAACGAAATGATGCCCGATATGTACGAATATGCAAACGCATTGGCGTTCTCTTGGGATTGCCCCGCAACCATTCGTCTCTCAAACCTCGATGCCGTCAAGGCAAATCCGCGCAACAAGGATAACTTTGAAGTTTTGCGCCGTTGGGAGGAAGCACGCATTCACCAATTCATCACCCCCGAGCAAAAAATGGCTCTGCGTAACACCGAACAAGAGCATATTCTGCTCATCAACGAAGAGGGCGAATATGAGCTCGTTCCTTATGATTGCATCAAGGGCGCAGGCGGCGAAGGTGCCAAAATGAGCGCTTACATCTTTACCCGCAGAAACAAGAATTTTGTTGTTCTGTGGCACACCAAGGGTGAAGGAAAACTCTCCCTGCCTCTCTCCGTCTCCGACCTCTATTACGAGGAAGAACTCGGAGGAAAAGAGCTGCCCCTCGAAGAGGTTGACGGCAACACAGTTCTCACCATCAACGACCGCCATTACCTCTCCACAACGCTTGACAGAGAGACCATCATTGCCGCATTTAAGAATGCGAGATTGATTGAAGAATAAGCAACAAAGACACATAAAAAGACGGGAAAATCATTTGATTTTCCCGTCTTTTTGCATATACGTGGTGCAAAAACGCACTTTTTTGATAATTGTGAAGCAAGGGCTGATGGGCTTTGATGCAGAAGGCGTGATCGGCCTATCGTCGCCGTACAAAGGTACGGCAGAGAGGTCGAGCGCGTCTAAAAAGCCACACATAAAAAAATGAGGAAACCCGTCGATTTTCTCGACGGGTTTCAACCTTTTGTTGTGTGTTCAAAATTTCAACTGAATTCGAATTGCCTTTCGGGTGTGGCTTTTGTTCTGCGCAAAGCAGGCAGCCCGCAATTATCTTCTGCGAGAGCCGCTACGGCACTCAGGGCAAACGTAATGAACGGTCAGTTCATAGTCATCAATCTCGGCACCGATCTCGGCCTCGAGAGTATCGGTCAGGGAGTGAAGCTTGATGTCGGTAATCTTGCCGCATCTGTCGCAAAGCAGGTGATCGTGAGGCTCTACGATCTTATCAAAACAGTCTGCAACGCCGTCGATGTGCAAGCGCTTAACCAAGCCTGCCTCGTTCATTGCATTGAGGTTATTATAAATGGTCGCCATAGCGATGGAGGGCATTTTCAGTTTTGCCAAAAAGAAAATTTCATCGGCTGTCAGGTGGCGATCCGATTGTTTTAAAATATTGATGATAAGCTCTCTTTGTCTTGTCATTTTGGGATCTCCTTTTCGAATTAGAATAGTTCTAATTCTATTATAATCCAAATTTTGTCTTTTGTCAAGAGGCTTTTTGCAAGTTTTTCCAAATTTTTTATATATAAAAAATTACGAGTTTGCGCTTTGGCAGTTGACTTTTTTATATCTTTATGGTATTATTAAAATAGATAATTATGCTTTGGAGGGTATGTATGGAACAAAAACGCTTTAGCAAAAACGATAGCGGCTTTATTTGCGCGCATTGCGGCCGTGAGGTGGAACCTCTTGGCTTTACATCGCGCAACCACTGCCCTTTTTGCCTTTGGTCCTTGCACGTGGATATCAACCCCGGCGACAGAGCAAATACCTGTGGGGGTCAGATGGAACCCATTCGCACCGAGCCCGATGCCCGCAAGGGTTACGTCATTATTCACCGCTGCACCAAGTGCGGAGAAATTCACCGCAACCGTGCGGCACATGAGGCAAAGGTTCAGCCCGATAGCATCAAATTGCTCATTAAGCTGACCGCAGGCATTCAGTAAATGGAGGTAGCGTTATGATTTATATGTTTTTGGCAAACGGATTTGAAGAAGTGGAAGCGCTCGCTCCCCTTGACCTTTTGCGCCGTGCCGGTTGCGACGTTACCACCGTTGCTGTGGGCGGTAGCGACACCGTTGTAGGTGCACACGGCATTGCTGTCGGCGCCGACATTCCCGATACCATGTTCCGCGATTCCAAACCCGAAATGATCATTCTGCCCGGCGGTATGCCGGGAACCAAGCATCTTGATGCTTCTCGCACCGTAGATGCGGCATTGCGCTCTGCCGCCAATTCGGGCGCTTATATTGCCGCCATTTGCGCCGCTCCCATGGTGCTTGGCAAGCGCGGATACCTCAAAGGCAAAGCGGCTGTATGCTTCCCCGGCTTTGAAGAATACCTCGAGGGTGCCATTCTGCAACCAAAGGGTGTAGACGTTGCCGTTGACGGCAAGATCATTACCGCAGTTGGTATGGGTGTAGCAATCGATTTTGGTCTTGCGCTTGTAGAAGTCCTCAAAGGCGAAGACGTTGCTTCCGCTCTCCGTACAGCCATTCTTGCCGACTGATGATGGATAAAAACACACTGCGCGGTGTCCTTATGCAAAAGCGTGCGGAGTTTTCGCGCGAAGAAAGAAAAGGCATGGACCGCGATATCGCCGCGGGGATCATTGACTCTCCGCTCTTTAAAAATGCATCAATGCTACTCATTTACGCGCCCTTGGAGAATGAAATCAATCTCCTGCCTTTGGCACACGTAGCGAGAAAACGCGGTCTTGCAATCGCCTTTCCGCGTTGCGACAAAGAAACGAACACGATGCAATTTTACATTTTGCCCGAGGGACAAAAGCTCACCCCCGGTGCTTACGGAATTCCCGAACCGCCCGAGGATGCCGAGGTCTGCATTCCCGATGAACGTGCGCTTTGCATCGTTCCGGCGCTTTCTTATGACCTCGCGGGCAACCGCATTGGCTACGGCAAAGGCTACTATGACCGCTACCTTGCCACCTTCCCGGGTGTGAAGGTTGGCGCGACTTATGCCGCAATGCTGCTCAAAAGCGTGCCCACCGAGGCGCATGACCTGCCCGTAGATTGGCTCTTTACCGAGCGCGGCGCTTACCATTGCAAAGAGACCGCGCCCACCGCAAGCACACCCGTAAAAAAGAGCGAACCGCAAAAGAATATCACCAAAAACGAAGCACCCGACACCAAATGGCGTCAACTCTATGACCGCCTCATGAACGGCTCCCGTCGCTTGGGCGGTGGCAAAGACGGTGCTACAAAACCTTTGCACGCGCCGCTTTTGTTGGTGCTTTGCAACTTTGTGCTTTTGCTACTCTCGCGCCTGATAGATGCACGTTTGCTTGACCGTGACAGCGAATACGTGGGCATTATTTTAATACAGGTGCTCATTTTCATCATTCCTGCCATTTTGTATTGCAAGCTGCGCGGCGAAAGCTTCTCCGAGCGCATTCGCTTAAGACCGCCCAAAATCTCTCACCTGCCATTCCTTTTGTATATGCTCGTGGTAATGATCTCGGGCAGCCTGCTCGCGTCCATTCTTACCGACGGCATTCGCTCCTTGGAAGGAAACTTCACGCTTTACGACACCTTTATTGCGCGCACGGGGACCCCTGCCGAAACCGCCTATGCCATTCTTGCATACGCCTTTTTGCCTGCCATTGGCGAGGAATTGACCTATCGCTCCATTCTTTGCTCGGAGTATGAGGGTCGCGGCGTTGGTGTTGCCATTGCGGCAAGCGCTCTTTTGTTTGCCATGCTGCACTTCTCGTTTGCGCATTTTCTCACCTATCTCATTTTGGGTGCGCTTCTTGCATGCGCCATGTATGCTACACGCTCCTTCCTCGCTCCCATTCTTTTGCACATCTGCTACAACGTTTTCTGCCTGTTCGGTCAGCCTTATCTTTCGGCCTTCTACGTCAATGCAGGCAGCAACGAAATCTTTATCTTTTGTGTGGTCGTTCTCTTCCTCCTCTTCTCTGCATTTGCCGCAGGAGAGGCGCGCAAAATCTACCACATCCATGCAAAAAAGAACATCTCCTCCGCGTACACTCAAGCCCTCCCTTGGCGACGCCTGCCCGCAACCCTTCTTGAGACTCTGCTCTCTCCCGTGGCGGCCGTTTGCCTTGTGATTTGGCTGATTACATCTATCGTAACCTTGAATTAGGAAAGGATACTCATGCAAACCACTACCGAACAACGTTATCTCTCTGTCAATCGCCGACTGTTTGACAAAGCCTTTTCTGAACTGAATGAGCGCCAACGCGAAGCGGTATTCTCCGTTAACAATCCCCTGCTAATTTTGGCAGGTGCAGGTAGCGGAAAGACGACCGTTCTTGTTCGTCGCATTGCATTTATCATTCGTTACGGCAACGCCTATTTCAGCGACTACGTGCCCTATGGCACGGATGAGAACAAGGTTGCCGAGCTTGAGCGCGCCATGATGCTGCAACCCGAGGCAATTCGCGAACATATTCTGCCGCAGTTTGCCAACAACGCGTGTGAACCTTATCGCGTGCTTGCCATTACCTTTACCAACAAGGCGGCAAACGAGATCAAAGAGCGTCTCTCCCGCATGTTCCCCGATGAGGAAGCGACTGCCACCGACATTTGGGCAGGCACCTTCCACTCTATTTGTGTGCGCATTTTGCGCCAACACGGCGAGCGTATGGGATACCGCCCCGGCTTTACCATTTACGATGCCGACGATACCAAAAAAGCGATGCTTGCCGCTATGAAACGTCTCAACATTGATGAAAAACTGCTCTCTGTAAAGACCGTTATCAATACCGTCAGCCACGCCAAAGACAAGCTCCTCTCGCCCGACGATTTCGCGCTTGAGGCAGGTCGCGACTACCGCCAAAAGCAGATCGCTCGCGTATACGAGGAATACCAACGCTATTTGCGCGAATCGAACGCTCTTGACTTTGACGATATCATTATGCAGACCGTTCTTCTTTTGAAGCGTTATCCCGAAATCTGCGAAGCATATCAACGCCGCTTCCGCTACGTTTGCGTGGACGAGTTTCAGGATACCAACGTAGCACAGCTGCACCTGACCGTTCTTTTGACAAACCCCACCACCCGCAATTTGATGGTGGTTGGTGACGACGATCAGAGCATTTACCGCTTCCGCGGAGCGACCATTGAAAACATTCTCACATTCGATAAGACCTTCCCCGATGCAAAGGTGATCAAGCTCGAGCAAAATTACCGCTCGACGGGCAACATTTTGGATGCAGCAAACGCCGTTATCTCCAACAACCAAGGCCGCAAGGGCAAAACCCTTTGGACCTCCTCGGGATCGGGCTCCAAGATCCGCCTCAAGCTTTGCGATGACCAAAATATGGAGGCTCGCTATCTTGTAGATGCCGTATCGCGCGCAGTTGCCAAAAAAGAGGCTACGTATCGCGATTTTGCCATCCTATACCGCACCAATGCACAGTCACAGAGCATTGAAAAAGCCTTTGCACGCGCGGCTATTCCTTACCGCGTTCTTGGTGGCACACGCTTTACCGACCGCAAGGAAATTCGCGACGTTGTGGCATATCTGCAGCTCATCAGCAACCACGATGACAACACGCGCCTCGCTCGCATCATCAACGAGCCTCGCCGCAAGATCGGTGCCAAAACGCTTGAGACCATTGCCCTCATTGCCGCAGAGCAGGAGTGCAGTCAGTTCTCGGTCATTGAGCGCGCCAACTCCTTTGTGGCACTCAAAAACAGCGCCGCAACGCTTTTGAACTTTGCGGACATTATCAACGATCTTTCCCGTCTTGCACAAAGCACGCCCTTGGATGCTTTGTTTGACATTATGCTTGAAAAAACCGGCTACCGCCAAATGCTTGTAGCCGCCGGTCCCGAAGAGGCAGAACGCCTTGAAAACCTTGACGAGTTCAAATCCGGCATTCTCGAATATCTGCAGGATAACGATGAGCCCTCACTCACCGGATTTTTGGAGGAGACCGCTCTTGTTGCCGACGTTGACCGCTATGACGAAACCGCCGATGCCGTTGTTATGATGACGGTGCACAGTGCCAAAGGCTTGGAGTTCCCCATCGTATTCCTGCCCGGTATGGAGGAAGGTCTCTTCCCCGGTATGCAGACCATTACCGAGGGACAGAGCGAAATGGAGGAGGAGCGCCGCTTGGCCTACGTTGCCATTACGCGCGCAAAAAAAGAGCTTTGCATTCTGCACACGCGCAACCGCCTGCTTTACGGTCAAACCATGTACAACCCCGTCTCTCGCTTTGTAAGCGAAATTCCCGAAGCTTTGATTGAAAAGCTCGACGAGAGTGAGGCAGGTCGCGTTCGCATTGAGCAAAACCGCTATAGTGAATACCCTTACGGCCAACGCGGTGCATACGGTGCTTATGGCAACAACTTCAATGCCCCCGTACAGCAAAAGCGCACGTATTACAGCGAAAACACAACACGTGTGCAACAAACACCTACCTTCTCCAAACCCACCGCCTCTCCTGCGCGCCCTGCCGCAAGCGCTTCCGCGCGTGAGGTGTTTGCCCCCGGAGACCGCGTAAAGCACCTCAACTTTGGTGAGGGCGAGATCCTTTCGGTCAAGTCGATGGGTGCCGATACGCTCTATGAGGTCATGTTTGATACCGTTGGCACCAAAAAGCTGATGGCAACCTATGCCAAGCTGAAAAAACTGTAATTACGAGGAAAATTTGAATGAATAAGCTTTACCCCCTCTTGCTTTCGGGCATTACAAAATCGCCCATTTGGGGCGGCACACGCCTCCCCCTTGAATGGAATAAGACCGCTCCCAACGGCGGTACCGTTGGCGAGAGCTGGGAGTTAACGGTGCGCCAAAAGGAAATGTGCACCGTCAAAAACGGTGCCCTTGCGGGCAGAACCGTTGGCGAGATTTTGCGCGAACGCCCCTGTGATTTGATGGGTGCCTCTACACTCTCGAACGGTGAATTCCCTCTCCTTATCAAATTTATCGATGCCGCCGACAAGCTCTCGGTGCAGGTACACCCCGACGACACCTACGCCGCGCGCGTAGAAGGTGACCGAGGCAAAACCGAAATGTGGTATATTGTAGATGCCGACGAGGATGCCGAAATTATTTGTGGTCTTGCCGATGGCATTGATAATGCCGCTTTTTGCGCATCCCTTCAAAAGGGAGATATGATGTCCACCCTCAAGGTGCAAAAGGTGCACCGCGGAGAGACCTATTTTATTCCCGCAGGACTTCCCCACGCCATTGGCAAAGGCATTCTCATTGCCGAAATTCAGCAGAACTGCGACCTGACCTATCGCGTTTACGATTATGAACGCCGCGGAGCCGACGGCTCTTTGCGCGAGCTTCACATCGAAAAGGCCTGCGACGTAATCCGTCCCTTTACAAATGAAGAGATTGACACCATTCGCTATTCCCGAGGCATTCCCGCATCTCGCGAGGATGTGCTTGCCGATTGCGCATACTTCCGCACAGAAAAGCTCAATTTGAGCCAAAATGCACATACGTTGCAAAAAAACAATTATTTGCGCCACCTGATGTGCGTAGGCGGAGAGGGAGAACTGACCACCGACGGCATCTCTTATTCCTTCCGCGCGGGCGACAGCATCCTTTTGCCTGCCTGCCTTAATGACCTCACCGTAAAAGGCAACGGAACTGTTCTTATTTCAACGGCATACTGATATGCCATAACCAAAAGAGGTATACATATATGAAAAAGCCAAGAGTTTTTCGTGATTTTAAAGAATTTATCATCATAACCCTGGGCGCCCTTGGCGTTGCTGCATCGGTCTTCTTTTTTATGATGCCGAGTAAGGTTGTTGTTGGTAGCATTTCGGCATTTGCCATGGTTTTGGCAAACTTTTTGCCCCTGCCCGTGTCCGTCATCAACCTTGTTATCAATATCTTTTTGCTGATTATCGGATTTGTACTCGTTGGCTCCGAGTTTGGCGCAAAAACGGTTTACTCCTCTATTATGGTGCCTACGTTTGTGGGTATGTTTGAGGTCATCTTTCCCAAATTCCAATCCCTTACTGCCGACCCCTTGCTTGACGTGCTTTGCTACATTGTTCTCGTTGCCATCTGCATGGCCGTACTGTTTTCTTGCAATGCCTCGTCGGGTGGCCTTGATATTGTTGCAAAGATCCTGCACAAGTATTTTCGCGTAGAGTTTGGCAAGGCCGGTGCCATGTGCGGAATTGCCGTTGCGCTTTCGGCCGCGTTCTGCTATGACAGTAAAACGGTTGTGCTCAGTGTTTTGGCAACTTATTTTTCGGGCTTTGTTGTTGACTATTTTATTTTCGGTCTCAACATCAAGCGCCGCGTTTGCATCATCTCCCCTAAACTTGACGTGATCGTGGACTACATTCTTCACAGTCTGCACAGCGGTGCGACACTAAACGAAATCATCGGCGCGTATGATAACACCCAACGCCGAGAGGTCATTACCATTGTGGATAAAAACGAATACCGCAAGCTGATGGAGTTTGTTCGCAAAACCGACCCCAAAGCCTTTGTAACCGTGTACTCGGTAAATGAAATTCGCTATCAACCCAAAGTTTGGAAGTAACAAAAAACCGCCCTCGTTCTGTTTGAGAACGAGGGCGTTTTTTCTTTTGGCTTAAATGCCTTTTTTGTGCAGAATATAAGAGTAGATCAGCGGTAGTGCTATCATAACAAGGGCAGGTACCAAAGTGAGCCAAAAGATGCCGAGAAATCCCGACAGCAGCATTACAGCGCCGCCGCCAACCCAAACCCAACCTGCAAAACGGTGGGTGCGGTTCCAGTTTTCCTCACTTGCAAGCGTCCACGGGATTTTGATACCAATGGTGTAGTTCTGCTTGCACTTGGGCATGTAATTGCCAATGGCGATAAATACCACACCAAGCAGAATGGGCATCAGCATTTCCACGCGCACACTGCCTCCCAATGCGGTGGCATACATAAGAGCCGAAATAAAAACGGTAATGAGCGGAATTAACCAAAAGACAAGGAACAACACCTTTTCGGGATGGTTCTGCTTTTTGGGGTCGGCAGAGGTAACAAGCATGCACAGCCATTGCAGTGCCAGCATTGCTGCGGAAGGAACAAACACCGCCACCCCTTTGGATGCCCAACCGTCAATTTCACCTTCTGCATTCCAATGAAAAGGCACTTGCTCGGGAAGTTGATTCCACAAAACAAGTCCTGCCAACATCGGCAATAAAATAATAATGGATGTGATAATGAAAACTTTCAAATTCTTCTTAATCATGTTTTATCTCCTTTCAAGCTGCTCATCCACAGCATTACATCTTCCAAGACGGAAGTGTTGAGTTCGTAATAAATAAATTTTCCCTCTCGGGTGTCTCTTATCAAATCCGCCTCGCGCAAGACAGACAGATGCTTGGAGACCGCCGCACCGCTGACGGGAAATTTTTCCGAAATTTCCCCTGCCGCCATGCGACCGCCCTTGAGCATTTCCAAAATCTCGCGGCGAATGGGATCGGACAAAGCTTTTATGGTGTTTTGAAGTCCCACAGTATTTCCTCCTTTTGTCATTTAACCTTTTGGTTAATTATAGTATAGCAGAGGTTTTCTCGTTTGTCAATAGGTTATTTAACTTTTTGGTTAAATTTAAACCGTTGGTTGAGTGGATCTCTTTTTTCAAAAAAACACTTGACAACATGAAATAATTGTGATATCATAATGATACCACTTTTTTTAAAAGGAGTAACTATGACTGCTATTCGAATTGAGAATTTGACAAAACAATATAAAGACGTCGTAGCGGTAGACAATCTCTCCCTGGAGATTGCCGAGGGGGAGCTATTCTCGCTTCTTGGCGTAAACGGTGCCGGTAAAACGACTACCATCAAAATGCTTTCCTGCCTCACGCTCCCCACCTCGGGCGATGCCACCGTTCTTGGTGAAAGCATCTGCAAAAATCCCACCGCGGTAAAAGCGCTTATCGGTGTCTCTCCGCAGGAGACTGCCGTTGCCGCAGGATTGACCGTGCGCGAGAATCTTGAACTGATTTGCGGCATTTACGGTTTTGACAAAGAAAAGACTGCCGAGAAAATCTCTGTCCTTTCCTCAATGCTCTCTCTTGAGGGCGTGCTGAACAAGAAAGCCGGCAAGCTTTCGGGCGGATATGCGCGCCGCCTCAGCATTGCCATGGCGCTCATTTCCGAGCCGAGGGTGCTCTTTCTTGACGAACCCACGTTGGGCCTTGACGTGATTGCACGCAGTGAGCTTTGGGATATTATCAACGCGCTCAAAGGCAAGGTAACCATCATTCTCACCACGCACTATATGGAGGAAGCCGAAGCACTCTCTGACCGCATTGCCATTATGAAGGACGGCAAGCTCCTTGTTTGCGACACCCCCGACGCTATCAAAGCACAAACGTGTGAAGATAGCATTGAAAAATCCTTTATTAAAATTGTAAAGGAGGCACAAAAATGAGACTGCTCACCTTTGCAAAACGAAACTTGAAAGAAATTATTCGCGACCCTCTCAACCTTTCTTTTTTGTTCGGGTTTCCCATTGTTCTCCTGCTTTTGTTGACCGCTATTCAAGCAAACATTCCCGTAGAGATGTTTGCCATCGCACACCTTGCCCCCGGCATTGCGGTGTTCGGTCTTTCGTTCATGACACTCTTTTCTGCCACCCTCATTGCCAAAGACAGACAAAGCAGCTTTCTGCACCGCCTTTATACCACGCCAATGACACCCGTGGATTTTATTCTCGGTTACACCCTGCCGCTCATTCCCATCGCCCTTGCCGAGGGAGTAGCGACCTATGTGTTTGCTGTCATTTTAAAGCTGGAAATCAACGTTAACATTCTCCTCTCGGTTCTCTTTATCATTCCCATCGCCCTTTTGTATATTGGACTTGGACTCTTGTGCGGAAGTATTTTTAACGACAAGCAAGTGGGCGGCATTTGCGGAGCGCTCCTGACCAATCTCTCCGCTTGGCTCTCGGGCATTTGGTTTGACCTCGACCTGGTTGGCGGCGCTTTTAAAAAGATTGCCTATGCTCTCCCGTTCGTCCATTCCGTCGAAATGCAACGCGCCATTATCGTAGGTAATTATTCTAATATTTGGCAACATTTGTGGTGGGTTCTCGGCTATGCCACCGTTATTCTTGCCCTTGCGGTGTTCCTCTATTTGAGGCAAATGAAGAAGCAGTAAAGGGATGCGATTGTGGGGGAACTTTTTGAGAAAAGTTC
>JAGBSQ010000053.1 GCA_017631775.1 Clostridia bacterium
ATTTGTTGTGTAAATATAAAAGTAGTCGAACACTAAAATCAGGTGTTCGACTACTGCATTGTTTGTGGTGGAGGCGAGGAGAATCGAACTCCTGTCCGAAAACCCATCCACACAACTTTCTTCGTGGACAGTCTGTTATTTAGAATTCCCGTCCGGGAGCGCGAACAGACACGCTATCCCGTCAGGTAGCCCTTTTTTGCATGATCGGCTCAAGTGCGAAAGGCCGATGCACGTGCACCACTCAAATGACGCTCAGTCCGAAGCCGTGGTACTCATCGGAGGAACGGGTGACCCGCAGGTCACGGCACTGCCATCTTTACGCCGAAGCGCAAAGATTAGGCAGCCATAGCAACAGTATTGTTGTCGTTTATTTTTAAAGTTTTAGGCAGTTTACGAGATTACCCGGCTCGCCACGCTTATCGTGTTTCAGAATCCCCGTCGAAACCATTGCACCCCCATACGGTGTGCCCAATTATTATACAACATTTTTGTGCCTTTGTCAACCTTTGTTTATCGCAAAAAAGGCGGAAATTCTCACAAAAGCGAGAATTTCCGCTTGTTTTTATTGTTGGGTAGAAGGGAAAGTTTGCTCCATGGCCCATGCCAAAACTGTTTCTTGGGTAATTTCAAGTTCCATTTTGGTTATAAATTTATCGGCGTATTTGCAAGCCTCCTCGCGGGTTGCATCTGTGTAGGTTTCCAAATAATCGGTAACGTATTCCTCGTATTTGACCTCAAATTCTTCCTCACCCCAAACAATGCCTTGGTTTTTGGCAAACACAAAGAGTGCCATGTTGTAGTTGGCTTCGTTAAGCGCTTCATTCATGTAATACGCGTCGCTAAGACCGTAATAGTAGACAAGAGTTTCGTAATCAACGCCGTAATAGTATGCCAACATGTGATAATAATCGGTAATTTGTTGATAGAAGTACATATACGCTTCTTCGGGGGTTTTAATAATAGAGGCAGTATTTAAAAGGGCGGTGCGTAGAAAAGATTCAACAGAATTCTTCTTTTCATATTCAAAGAGATCGGCATAGGTGGAATATGCTTTGTCGGTGAGCGCTTGCACTTGTTCGTCGGTAAGAGAAAGATCACAAATGCTGTTGAGCGTCATGGTAAACACGACTGCTTTGCCTGCCAAATCAGCAGAGTGATAATCTTCGGGGAAGGTCAGAGGCACGTCAAAGGTTTCGCCAACGGTGTGGCCGATAATGCCATCGGTAAATCCGGGAATATATTTGTTATCATAATCCGAAACAAACAAGGTAACGCCGGTAGCAGTACCGCCGTTGAAGGCAACGTTATCCAGTTTGCCGCAGTAATCGATGTTGACAACGTCACCGCTTTGTACGGGGCGAGACGGATTTTCGATTTTAGGGAAGTATTCCATAGCGCCCCAAAAACCGGTAGCAATTTCGTAAGCAACACCTTCCAAAACAGTTGCGGAGAAAGAGGCAAAGTCAAGCTCACCAACCGTTACAATAGAGTCGAGCTCCATATCGGCATAATTGGGGAAGGGGTATGCGGAATGCTGGGTGGGGGCTTTTTCGGCAGGGAGATATTTTGTGGTATATCCGTTCTCTGTAAGGGTCAGGGTGTTTGCAAATTTATCAAATACAAAATTGAGAGATTCCGTAGTGTCGCCTTCTTCAAAAGAGAGGGTAAAGGTTGCATTGCCGTCATAGAAGCAATCAACGCCAATCACGTCGTCGTACTCATAATAACCGGGCGTTGTAGAGTAGACCGTTGCGGTGGTTGCGCCTTCGGTCAATTCAATAACACTCAAATTTTCATAAGCATACCAAAATCCCCAAGGAGAATATTCTTTTTGCGGACCTGACGTTCCTTCGGGAGTGGTTTCTTCTCCCGGGAGTGTTGTTCCGTGGTCAATTACTTCAACCACCTTGCAGGAAGCCAAAGAAAGCATTACAATTGCCAAAACAAAAATTAAAATTCTTTTGATCATATCAAAACCTGCCTTAATAAATCTATAAATATATTATAATCTATTTTCTTTGTGATTGCAATAGAGAGATTATGATTTTTTTGTGAAGAAAAAGATTTGGTCGAAAAAAGGAAAATTTCGGTGTCAATTCACGGCAGAGAGCATAGAATATTAGCAAAGAGAGTAGTTCTCTGAATTTTTCTTTAAAGGAGATTGGCTATGGCAGAAAATAAATTTTCTTGTGTGCCGGGGTGTGCTCCCACACGCGAGACCGTATGCATTGACACAAATCGCGTTCTCGATTCCTGCCGCGATCGCGATTGCTTTGAAAATGCACGCGTTTATCTTTCGGATTTTGGCAATGAGGTTTTAGAGCGTACCTCCTCAATTCGTGCAAAGAGTGCAAAGATCGTTTGGACCTGCATCAATATCGATCCTGTTCGCTTCAATCGCGGATTTTACTCGGTCAACATTCGCTTTTATGTAAAGGTTGTGTTTGAAGCTTGCGTTTGTGCAGGTCGCTCCCAAGAAATTGAAGGCATTACGGTGCTTGAAAAGCGCGTGATCCTTTATGGTGGTGAGAGCAACGTTAGCGTTTTTAAGAGCCACGGCGTAGCCGGAGATAACTTTTGCGGTTGCGATCCCCACGAAAGCGATGAGGAAAACGAACCCACCGCAATCGTTGAGGTCGTATCTCCCGTTCTTCTCGGCGCGCGCATTGTTGAACGCGTAAACGAATGCACATGTTGCTGCTGCTGTTGTGAGAATGATATTCCGCGCCCCGTTCATGCTTGCTTGGATGCGCCGCTTAGCTTCCAAGGTATTGGTGGCGGCGAGGGAAGAGGTGGCGAGCGTTATCTCACGGTTTCTCTCGGCATCTTTTCGGTTATTCGCATTGTTCGCTCTGCACAGTATCTGATCCAAGCAACCGAATACTGCATTCCCGAAAAGGAATGCGTTCCTGTTGAGGAGGACGATCCTTGCCGCGTATTCCGCTCTATGCCGTTCCCAACCGGCGAGTTTTGCGGTCACAGCGTGCCTCTTCCGCCTCCTGCCGATCGTCACGATCACCATGGCAGATGCGGTTGCGGCAGCTAAAATCCCCAAAAGCAAAAGGCACTCGCAAAGAGTGCCTTTTGTGTGTTATTCATTGATTAAATGATATACGGGTTTTCCGGTACCGCGAATGCATTCGGGGGTGATCTCAACGCCCAGAATATCATTGCGCGAGGGAACCTCATACATAATATCGGTCATTGCTTTTTCCAAAATAGAGCGCAGACCGCGTGCGCCGGTGTTTCTTTCGAGTGCAAGGGAAGCGACTGCATCCAAAGCTTCGGGCGTAAAGGTAAGCTTAACACCGTCCATTTCAAACAGCTTTTCGTACTGCTTGGTGAGGGAGCTGCGAGGCTCTGTCAAAATGCGAACGAGTGCATCCTTGTCAAGGTCGTTCAGGGCGACCATTACGGGAACACGGCCGACCAACTCGGGAATAAGACCGTATTTTACGATATCGTGTGCAACAACGTCGCGGTAAATGCAGCTATCCTTGCGATCGGACTTGGTTTTGATCTCACCGCTAAAGCCGATGGTTTGGCTACCTTTTCTTCTTTGAATGATCTCTTCAAGACCGTCAAAAGCGCCGCCGCAAATAAAGAGAATATTCTTGGTGTCGATTTGAATGAACTCTTGATTGGGGTGCTTACGTCCGCCTTGAGGGGGAACGTTAGAAACGGTTCCTTCCAAAATCTTCAAAAGTGCTTGTTGCACGCCTTCGCCCGAAACGTCGCGGGTAATAGAGCGGTTTTCGCTCTTGCGAGAAATCTTATCGATTTCATCAATGTAAATAATGCCGCGCTCTGCAAGCTCAATGTCAAAATCGGCAGCTTGAATGAGGCGCAAAAGAATGTTTTCAACGTCCTCACCAACGTAGCCTGCTTCGGTCAGCGTGGTTGCATCGGCAATTGCAAAGGGAACCTTGAGGGTTTTTGCAAGTGTTTGTGCAAGATAAGTCTTACCAACACCGGTGGGGCCCATGAGGAGCACGTTGCTCTTTTGCAGTTCAACTTCTTCCTCGTTAGTTTGAGGTTCGGCATCAACGTTCTTTTTGTTCTTTTTCTTGGGCTTTTTAGCCTGCATTGTCAAAATGCGCTTGTAGTGATTGTAAACGGCAACCGAAAGCGCAACCTTTGCTTCATCTTGACCGATGACGTATTTGTCAAGTTCTTCCTTGATTTGCATCGGGCGGGGAAGCTCGGAAAGCGACATTTTGCCGGAGTTTGCTCCCGGAACGTGTGCATCGATCTGTTCAATCAAGTCGCTGCATTGCTCTACACAAAGGTCGCAAATGTATGCGCCCGATTGCGAGGGAATGAGAAAAGAGACTTGATGCTCATTTCTGCCGCAGAAGGAACAGTGACGCAGATTATTGCCGTTTTCATTGTTTTTGTTTGCCATAAAAATGCGATAATCCTTTCAGTAAATCGTCAGGGGCGATGTGTCAAGATCTTATCGATCAAACCGTAATTAAGAGCCTCCTCGGAGGTCATGTAGTTGTCACGGTCGGTGTCCTTTTCAATCATTTCAAGGGGCTTGCCGGTGTTTTCGGCGAGAATCTTGTTCAAGGTCTCCTTAATGTGCAGGATCTGCTTTGCTTGAATTTCGATATCGGTTGCTTGACCCTTAGCACCGCCCAAAGGCTGGTGGATCATGATCTCGCTGTGAGGCAGAGCAAAGCGCTTGCCCTTGGTGCCGGAGGAAAGCAGGAACGCGCCCATGCTTGCGGCCATGCCGATGCAAATGGTGGAAACATCGCATTTGATAAAATTCATGGTATCGTAAATTGCCATGCCTGCGCTAACACTTCCGCCGGGGGAGTTGATATAGAAAGAAATATCCTTGTCGGGATCCTGCGCCTCAAGGAAGAGCATTTGTGCTACAACGAGGGAAGCGGTGGTGTCGTTAACCTCATCGGAGAGGAAAATTACGCGGTCGTTGAGCAGACGGGAAAAAATATCGTAGGAACGCTCACCGCGGTTGGTTTGTTCTACAACCATGGGAACAAGAGCGTTTTGGGTGTAAAGTTTGGGATCGAACATAATCAAATACCTCTTTTCTGATGAAATAATGAACCGGAAATAGCAGACGCGACTTCCGGTTCAAATAGAATGAAGAGTTCTTACTTAATGATTGCTTTCTCTTTAACCAGATCTACAGCCTTCTTGACCTTCATATCTTCAGCGATAGATTCCTCGGGAATCAGCTCGCGAACCTTTTCAACGTCCATTTGGTACTCGTCAGCAATGCGCTTGTACTCAGCGTTGATTTCGGTCTTGGTAGCCTTGAGCTTTTCTGCCTTTGCGATCTTCTCAAGAGCGAGGCGAAGCTTAACTTGCTTTTCTGCTTGAGGTCTGAGAGACTCGCGGAGTTGTTCAAGGGTCATACCGGTGTATTGGAAGTAGGTCTTCAGATCAAGGCCCTGCATACGGAGGCGGTTATCGTAGTCGCGAACGAAGTTTTCGGTTTCTGCTACGAACATAGCCTCGGGAATGTCAGCCTCGAGCTTTTCGATCAGAGTGTCGAGAATAGCGGATTCAAAACGGTTATCTGCCTCGGTTTCATGTCTCTTAGCAATTTTTGCCTTAACGTCAGCGCGATATTCATCCATGGTATCAAATTCGGAAACGTCTTTTGCAAAATCGTCATCCAGCTCGGGGAGCTCGATGTGCTTGATCTTGAGAATGGTGGTTTTGAATACAGCGGGCTTGCCTGCAAGCTCTTTTGCATGGTACTCGGTGGGGAAGGTAACGTTTACGTCAAAATCCTCGCCAACCTTGTGGCCAACGATCTCTTCTTCAAAGCCGGGAATGAAGTTGCCGGAACCGAGCTTGAGGGGGTAATCCTCGCCCTTGCCGCCTTCAAATGCAACGCCGTCAACAAAGCCTTCGTAGTTGATGTGGCAAACGTCGCCCATAACTGCAGCAGCGTCGGTAACTTCGATTTCGCGAGAGTTGCGCTCACGAACAGTGTTGATTTCGTTTTCAACTTCTTCTTCGGTAACTTCTGCAACAACCTTTTCAGCTTCAATGCCGAGGTAGTCAGCAATTTTTACGTTGGGCTTAACTGCAACAACTGCAGAGAGAACAACGCCGTTATCATCGATAGAAACGATATCGAACTCAGGTTGGCCAACCATATCGAGCTTGGATTCCTTCAGTGCTTCGTCAAAAGCATCGGGAAGAACCTCATTGATAGCATCTTCGTAGAAGAAGCCCTTACCGTACATCTTTTCGATTACGGAGCGGGGAGCCTTACCCTTGCGGAAGCCGGGAACTGCAATTTTGCCAACTTGCTTGTGGTAAACGTTGGAAACAGCCTTGTCAAAGGTAGCCTTATCTACCGAGAACTCGAGCTTATAAGTGCTCTTTTCGGCCTTAGTGGATTTGATCAAACTCATTTTAAAATGTCCTCCAATAGGTTTATGGTAATTTTTTTACATACAGACTATATTTTATAATCTTTTTTGCGTTTTGTCAATAGATTTTGCAAAAAAACAAATATAAAACTTCAATTTTATTATATAAATACGGGTAATGGGGTAAAAAGCAGATGATCTGCGGCACACATAATGAAATCGATGCCTTCAAACTGTGTTTTTCTCGGTACACCGTACATGCCGTGAATGTGACCGTGGTAGCAGGTTTTGATGTTGTATTCATGCAAAACGTCTACAATCTCGCGGCAAACAAAGTCGCACCAAACGGGCGGGAAGTGGAAAAACAAAAGAATAGGCTTATTGCTCTCGCCTCGCAGCTTGAATGCCTCGTCAAGGCTCATTTTGAGGCGAATGATCTCACGGTTGACAATGCGGTTGTAGTCAACGGTTCCAACGGTGTGCTGTTGCGATTCTTCAACAAACCAGCCGCGAGTTCCGCAAACAATGCAGTCGCCCATATCGTGCGCGTTGTTATAAAGAATATCAATGGTGTCAATTCAGTTCTCGGCAAAAAATGCCTTCATTTTGCTGGCGGTCGACCACCAAAAATCGTGATTGCCCTTGCCAATGAGCTTTTTGCCGGGCAGAGCATTCAAAAATCGAAAATCTTCTAAGGAATCCTCAAGTTTTAAACTCCAGGAAATGTCACCGGGAATGATGACGGTATCGTCAGGGCGCACAACGGCGTTCCAATTTTTTGCAAGTCTTTGCATATAGTCGGTCCATCTGGAGCCGAACTTTTCCATCGATTTTGTACCGTCTGAAGACAAATGCAGATCGGCGATTGTGAAGAGTGCCATAAATGAACCTCCTTTTTTTGCGAATAATTTTGATTTGTTGCGGCAAGACTAACATCAGCAAAAAGCGTACAGGCTTTTGCATAAAACCGCAAGGGGGAAAGAAAAATGGAAATGAAGAAATCTAACGATTGTTGCAAGCACATCAAGGGCATTAAGTGCAACGTGCAAAACTGCTACTATCACGATTGTGATACCTACTGCACCGCAAGTGAGATTGCCGTAGGCCCTCACAATGCATCCACATCCGGTGATACACTTTGCGCAACCTTTAAGCCTAAGGAATTCTAAAATCCATCAGGCGGCGGCATTGCTATGCAGTGCCGTCTTCTTTTATTGAATGTTCAAATATTCGAGACCGGCAGATGCCATATCTTCCTTCTTTACAACCTTTTCAAAGCGAACCTTTCTTTTTGCCAAGCCTGCAAGAGGATAGGGAATATCCGTTTTTGTAGCATTGGAAAGAGCATCGAGAGCTGCAAGATCGCTTTCGGGTTCTTGGTCGGTTACCGCGCGGTAAACGTTGTTGGCAAACTTGTAGGGGCTTGCGGTGGAGTCGATCACCATGGGAGCCTTGTCAGCGCTCTCGGCAATATAAGCCTCTGCGGCATGGATCGCAACTGCGGTGTGGGTATCGGCAAGGTAGTTGTACTTTTCAAAGGTTTCCTTAATGGTGGCGGCAGTCTCCTTTTCGTCGGTGTAGTAGCCAACAAAGTTCTTCTGAATCTCTGCCAGTACTTCGGGCTCAACCGTGTATGCGCCCTTGTTCTTCAGATCCTCCATATAGGAAGCCGTCTTTTCGCTGCCTGCCACAAAATAGAGCAGTCTCTCCAGATTGCTGGAAATAAGAATATCCATAGAGG
>JAGBSQ010000054.1 GCA_017631775.1 Clostridia bacterium
AAGGGAGGGATGCGATCCACTCGCAGAGGGTGTGCCACTCGGCGAGCTTGTGGGTGCGGCGCGCGTAATAGATATTGATGAGGTTTTCGTAGTTCATTGTCACGGTACGCATTTGGTTATAGGAAGACGGCAGCATTTGGATCATATTGTGCCAGCTTTGGCGGTCTTCCTTGTTCTCAAGAAACTTTTGTCTTTCGCATTCGAGGTAATCGACGATGGCATCGAGCATATTAAGGCCGCTCTCGTCGAGGCGGTCGTGCGAGAAATCATCGCGAGAGAATTCCTTGGCGTGAATTTTGTGCATGGTCGAGGTGGAATTTGCAACGGTGCCTACCTTGTAGGTGTCAAATTCCTTCCACCAATAGAGGGGGGCGGTGATGTCAACGGAAACGAACACTTGGCGCAAGAACTTGCGGTGATCGCTGCCTGCAACTGCCAAGCGGTGACCAAAATCGAGGTCGGCGGCGCCGATGACAAACTTGCCGTTTTCATCATAGGTGCTGTCGGAACGCTCCCAGCTGTTCATCGGGTTGCGCGCGCCTCTGATGGCGTTGTCGATATTCATAACAGATGTACGTTCCACTTTAAGCATTTTGGTGTTCCTCCGTGCGATTTTTCTGTATTCAGTATAACACAGTCTTTTAAAAAAGTCAACAATTTTTCTCGGTTTTGGAGATTGAAAAAAGATAGGAAGAAAATTTGATTTTCCTATTGACATTTTCATTCAATGGGAGTATAATAGTCGATGTTTTGTGATTTTCTATATTTTTATATAAAAAGAAGGTATAAATTATGTTCTACGAAGTATTTTCGGGCATATTCTCCGAAGGTGGAAGCTCGCAGGTTTTGTTTGGCCTGGCGTTGGCGCTCTTTATGGGCCTTTTGCTCTCCCGTTTTGCAAAGCCCTTGGGCCTCCCTGCCGTTACGGGATATTTGATTGCAGGCGTGCTCATTGGCCCCTACTGCCTTGGCGCTCTCGGTATTACCGGCGTTTTTTCGAATGAGGAAATGATGAAGGGTACGGGCGCTATCGTGCAAGACGTTGCCCTCGGTTTTATCGCGTTTGCGATCGGCTCGGAGTTTAAGCTCTCCTCTCTCAAAAAGACCGGCCGTCAAGCAGCTATTGTTGGTTGTGCGCAAGCAATTGTAACCATGCTGATTGTTGACGGTGCGCTCATTGGTTTGCACTTTATCCTCGGTGAAGAGGTTCTCCCCCTCTCTGTTGCCATCACACTCGGTGCAATTGCTACCGCAACCGCTCCCGCGGCTACCATGATGGTTGTAAAGCAATATAAGGCAAAGGGTCCCTTGACCAGCCTGTTGCTCCCCGTTGTTGCACTCGATGACGCGGTTGGTCTTATTTGCTTTGCGGTTTCGATGGGTATTGCGCAAGCGCTTGAAAGCGGCGCAGGTGCCGTTGGCATCGTTTCTCTGCTCATCAATCCCCTTTTGGAAGTAACCCTTTCGTTGGCGCTCGGTTCCCTGACCGGTTGGCTCCTCTCGGTTGTTGAGGACCACTTCCAATCCAACAGTAAGCGTCTTTGTATCACCTTGACCTTTGTGCTCCTGACAGTTGCTTGGGCGCAAATGGAATTCCACCTGCCCTTTGGCATTGAGATCGCATTCTCTAACCTGCTTGTTTGTATGATGATGGGTACCATCTTCTGCAACGTTTGCGACAGTGCCGACGAGCTGATGGAAAAAACCGACAAATGGACCATGCCCGTGCTCATTCTCTTCTTCGTATTCAGCGGCGCAGAGCTTGATTTGAGCATCTTTAAAACACCGATCATCATTCTCATCGGTGCGGTTTACGTACTCTTCCGTGCGCTTGGTAAATACGTTGGCGCAGCGGCAAGCGCAAAGATTTCGGGTTGCGCTCCCTCGATTGTAAAATACCTCGGTATTACCCTCTTCCCACAAGCGGGTGTTGCTCTTGGAATGTCCGCCATCGCAGGCGCAGTCCTCGCCGACGGCCACATCGTGCGCAATATCGTCTTGTTTGGCGTGTTGGTATATGAACTCGTAGGCCCCGCCCTGACAAAGATGGCCCTGACCAAAGCCGGCGACATCGTGCCCAAGGAAGAAGCACACGTTCATCACACCCTGGCAGAAGTTTTTGCCGATGATACGGATGATGAAGAATAATTTTTCAAAAACTTTCTAACAAAAGAAAAAGCAAAAGGGATAGCGCACTTGCTATCCCTTTGTTGTTTTTTATTGTTGCAAATCAACCTTCTTATTTTGTAGGGTCTCGGTGGCGCCTACAAAATTGCGATAGCCAAAGCGAGGGGTCCCCTCGCGTCGACTGTCCGTTAGCACATTAACGAATTGTTTTTATAGTCCCTTGTCAGAAAGTTTTTGGGAAGGGGTGTGGGGAGACCCTTTTCTCAAAAAGGGTCTCCCCACATTCTTTTCTTATCCTAAACCAATTGATCCGCCCTCAGGCGCAAGCGTCCTTTTTTGGTCTCTCCGTCGAAGGAGCGAAGGACAAAGCGGCCGTGGCCGCGCACAGAGACGATAATGGGCGGCTCAAGGACGGTGTCGACACGTTCCTCGGGCTCGAAGTCGACCTCAACAAGACCGCTCCTCACAGCGCTTTGTGCCGCCTCTCGCGAGAGGTTGCAAAGCGCGGCAACCACGCAGTCAAGACGGGGGGATGCAACGGTGTCGCTGATGGGACGGTACTTTTTTCCGTCGGTAAAGGTTTCATCGATGATCCACTCTTGGCAACGAACGGTATCGGAACCGACCTTGGTCAATTCTCCAATCAAAAACGCGCCAATCGTGCGCGGACAAAAGAGAATGGCACGGTGCTCGTCTTGCACGGCAACGTCACCAATGGCATCACGCTCGATGCCAAGCCCCAAGATAGCACCGAGGTAATCGCGGTGCGAAAGGTTGCGAAAACCGCTACCCTTGATGGAAATAGAAACGACCGCATCGGTCAGCTCTTCGGCAAGATAATCAAAGAGTGCCACTTCCCTTTCTGCCGTTTCTTCGGGCAGAATTGCCACAAGGTATTCGGGCAAAAGAAACAAGCACGAACGCTCTGCGGTAGGGTGTCTACCCCAAAACCAATAAGCGCCCCTCATTCCGTGCGCGTTCAAAATGCGTTCGGCGCGACGGCGCTCGGGCATTGTCAAAAACGGAATGTGTGCCACGCTCCCCGAATTGCTTTTGCGAATGGCATCCTCAAGGCGCGCTTCGAACAAATCGCGCGTTCCCTCCCCGGGCATCAGAGCAGGGCCTCCAAAAGGCTTTGCAAAATGATGACCGAGATCATTGCAAAGAAAAACGCCATGTCGATGGGGGAACCCGTGAACCAATTCAGCTTTTGAAACAGCTTGCGAAAAGGCATGATGATGGGCTCGGTAACGGCATACAAAAAGGATACCAACGCGCCCTCGGCCATGGGGTCGATCCAAGAAAGGATGGCTCTGCCGAACATGGCAAGGTCTATGGCACCCAGGAGCGCCAATGCAATATTTTTGATTAAATTGACTACGTATATCATACGGTTCTCCTTTTAGGAACGTTCAATGCAAAAGGCTGTTACGCAAATCGCAACAGCCTTTTATGCGTGGGTGTCCGCTTATACCTCTTCAACAACCTCTTCGTACTCTTCAACTGCTTCGGGAGCGGTCTCTTGTACGGGCTCCTCTGCAGGTGCCTCAGCCTCGGGAGCGAAGCCGGAGATATCTACACCGGAGGGAGAGATAACAATGGTGTTTTTGTTGGTTCTGATCATTTCGCCACCGAGAACGTATGCAACGCCGGAGAGGAAGTCTACCAGGCGGTGTGCTTGCTCTTTGGTCAGGCGGCTGATGTCGAGAAGAACGATGCAACCTTCCTTGAGTTTATCGGCAATTTTGGTTGCTTCGATATGGCTCTTGGGTTGGAGAAGCTTGAGAGATACCTTCTCTGCATCGTTTGCGGGACGGAACTCGGGATCCTTGCGAGAAGGGTTCTCGAGAGCCGCAACGCTGTTGGCTGTTTCGTCGGGGATTTGAATATCCTCGGGCATTACGTAAAGCTCGTTCTCGTCGTAGCTTTCGTCAAAATCCGCATTGTCATTGCGAACAAATCTTTTCAGTAAATTCATTTTGTGCCTCCTATATGTTCCTCATACAAAA
>JAGBSQ010000055.1 GCA_017631775.1 Clostridia bacterium
AAACACAAGCGAGGTTACAAGCTTTAAGTGCCGCGCAAGTCCGCCGCCGTTCGTTGTGGGCGCAAAGATGTCCACCACCGTAATGAGGAGCGCGGTGGCAAAAATAGAGAGCAGATAAGCCTTGATATCTTCCATAATTCAAGCGAGCGCCGTGGCGCAATGGGTCAAGAGCGTAAAGGTGAGAAAGAGAACCGAGGAGCAAATGGCAACCGCCGCAATGAGGTATCCGTTAATGGATGCAAACTCGTCAAGTAAGCGTTTTTCTCCATCGCACCCCAATATCTCGGCAAAAAAGGCGCATATTTGCCACGCGGTGCGCGCCAAAAGAAGCTCTATGAGTGTGGGGAGCATTAAAAGAAGCAACAAAAGAACTCCGCAAATGCCAACCGAGGTGCGCATATAGCCAACACTCGCGCTAACCGAGCGCAAAAGCTCGGCTACAGAGCCACCCACCACGGGAATGAGGCTTCCTGCCGCAAATTTCGCGCTTCGCATGGCAAGTGTGTCCTGACTTGCCCCAAGAACGGTCTGCGCCGAAAGCATTGCCAAAAGCAGCATCATAAAAAAGGAAAGCATTAGGGTGTAGTTCTTTTTCAGGCTTGTCAATGCACTTCCCAAACGTGGCCCACCCTCGCACGCGGCAATGAGAGAGAGCGCCAAGCAAATGCCGCAAAATGGAACAATACTCCCACCCACAACCTCTTCAAGAAGGGTCATAAACACCGAAAGTCCTGCCGAGGTAGCAACCGCGGCGGCGGCGTTTCCACCCATCACATAAAGGCTTCCCATCAAGGGGAGAGAGGCCGAGGCAAAGGCATTGAGCGTTTCAAAATAAGCAACCACGCCCTCAATTGTGCCAAATCCTGCGGCAAAAAGGCTGATTGTGATGATGAGCGTAATCATAAAAGAGAAAGCGCGGGCAATTTCAGGCTTTTTGAGCGAGGCGCAAAAGGTGCGACAAATCGAGGATAAAATCAACACTCCAATTACCGAGCAAAGCAGCTTTAGGCAGTCTCCCAACCGCAGACCTACCAAGGAAAACACCGTCCCTAAAAGATAAGAAAAGCTGCTCATTTCGCCAACCGCACCGCCAAGCTCTTCGGTGTTGTTTGAAAGTGCGCCTTCGGGCAGGCGCTCCAAAAGGGATGGGGGCAGGCTTTCAAGCAGATCTTGATACACGTCTGGGATGGTTTTGCCATCATCGGCAGACACCAAAACCGAAAAAAAGGAGAGGCAAAAGCAAGCAGAGAGCAAAAACAAAAAACAACGCTTCATCACTCTCAGCCTCCCATTTCCAAAAGCTTTTCGGCAGTGGCAAAAATTTCTTCTATTAGGGGAATGCATAAAAGGAGCAACTCCAATTTACCTACGGTTTCTATGTGCGAGGCAAGCGTTCCTTCGCCGCTATCGCGGCAGATATCCGATGAAATTCCCGTTAAAATCACAATTCCAAGCCCTTTGAAGAGGATTTCTATGTATTTAGATGCGCTCGCATTTTTTTCGAACGTTGCAACCAATGAGAGAAGCGGTTTGGCATTTGCAATCAAAACCGTGCCACACAAAACCACGGCTCCAATGCGAACAAGCGGCAAAAAGTCAGATTTCCATTGTTTGATCACCGTGGAGCTTACCAAGATCAAAAGGCCCACCATGCAAAGCTTTAAAATTGTCATATTACATTCCAAAGGCCGAAACAATCATGTCAAAAAGCTCTCTGATTTGCGAAATCAAGAGCATAAGAGTGGCAACAATGCCTGCAACGGTTACAAGCATGGCTTGTTCGTCACGTCCGCTCTTGCTCAAAATCTGTGAGGCGACCGATACCAGCATACCAACGCCCGCAATTTTTACAATTAAGGAAATATCCATCTTATTTCTCCGTATCCTTTTAGTTTACCAAAGCAAAATTGCCGTGGCAAGCGCAATACAAATGCAAAGCGTTGCGCAAAGACGGGTGCGAAGGGGAAGAGCCGCGGCAATCTTTTCCCGTTGCGAACGCAACGAAGAAATAAAGTAGTCGCATCTTTTCAGTTGTTCCTCGCGGTATCCCGAGCCGATCTCGCGCACAAATCCTTCAACAAGGCGCTTTCCGTCACCGTCAAGATAAATGCCCGAGGCATCAAGGATGGCAGGCAGATCTGCGGCGTTTGAAGGAGACATACAAGCCTCAAACAGTGCGCGGTCACCACCCGAAAGAATGTCATCTATGGGCATCAAATAGCAATCAATTTGCCCCCTGATGTAAAGAATCAGATCGATCCAACCATCCACAACACTCAAGCGCTTTTTTTCGTATTGAACCGAAACAAAAGCGGCAAAAATGCCAACCGAAAGAATGAGCAAGGCTCCCAAGCATTTCAGCATTTTCCATCTCCTTTGCTCAAAGTTCTTGTCGGCTTGTCACGCTGTAGTCAAAGCCGCCTGCCGCTCGGCGTGTTAGTCCAATGTAACTGCCAAACACGCGTGCACGGTGCAAAAGTGCGATTGCAGGGCGCTCCAAAAGCTCCTCTACCGAACAAGCGTGCGCGGAGGCGATGAGAGGAACTCCACAGTTTGCCGCCCCAAGCGTTGCGCGCGCATCGGCCATACTGCCAATTTCATCGCAAATGATAACCTCTGCGCCAAGGGTTCGCACGGCAATTTCAATGCCGATATCCCTCGGGTACCCGCTCATTACGGCAAGGTGGAGCGAGGGGTCTTCAAGTCCTACGTTTATTTCGCCGCGCGTGTCTACAATGACGGTGTGCAAGCCGTAACCCTCCGAGGAAACGTCCTTTGCAAGGGCGCGCAAAAGGGTGGTCTTGCCAACGCCGGGAGGGGCATAGATCAGCATTCCGTGCCGTGAGGTATCCTTTGCAAATCTTTGCAGCAGAGGTGATGTATCAACCGTCACCGCGTGCGGAATGCGGATGATCAAGCCGGTTATACCATGCACACCAATGATTTTTCCGTTCTCGCAAGCCGCGCTTCCGCAAATACCAACGCGAATGCCGCCTGTGAGAGGAATATATCCCTTTCTAATCGTTTCTTCAAATGCATAAAGAGAACCGCCGCACATGCGACCAAAAATTTCTTGCATTTCGTGTTCCGTTACAACGGTGGGACATTTGAATTTTCTCTGCCTTGAGGTAACGCCAATCTTGCGGTTGGCGTGCAAGCGGATCTCCTCAATCGGGCTTGCGCCAAGGCGCAAAACGGCATCGCAAAAATGCGCAGGTAGGCATTCCTTTAACACGTCGGGCAAGCAATACGGCTTGTATGCAATTTGAATGTTTTGCATGATCTCCCCCTTGTTTTTAATTTAGCATATGACAAGGCCCTCAAAAATAGAACATTTGGCCGCTTTTTGCATACAATAATAGCAAATATGGGAGGGGGAGAGAGATATGAACATTCAAAACACCCAAAAAAACGCCTATTTTGCCGCATCGAACAGCACAAAAGGATTTGTCAGCTATTATGAAGAGATCTTTCGCGCGTCGCGCATCGGTCACGTTTTTGCCATTAAGGGAGGCCCCGGAACTGGCAAAAGCCGCTTTTTGCAGGAGGTCTCAAGCTATGCCGCACAGCGCTCCTGGAGTGCCGAATACATCTATTGCTCATCTGATCCAAGTTCTTTGGATGCGGTCATCTTAACGCCCAAAAGCGGTGAGAGTATCGCCTTGCTCGATGCTACCGCGCCGCACGTTTGGGAGCCGATTTTGCCGGGCGTGCGAGAGGACATTATCAACCTTGGTGACTTTTGGAAGTCTGAAATTTTGTCGGCACACAGCACAGAAGTTGAACAGCTTGGCAAAGAGAAGGGGGAAGCCTACCGCCGTGCTTACCGCTACTTGAGCGGATTTGGAGAGATGCGCACCAATCGCGATCTGCTCGTTTCTCCTTACGTTCACCGCCAAAAAATTGCCGCGCTTGCCCAAAAGCTCTTGCGCGAGCTTGAAGATGGAAAAGAATATACGGCAGAGCCTGCATTGGTGCATTCGATTGGCATGAGGGGAGAGGTTGGGTTCGATACCTATTTTCGCCAAGCGAGGGAGGTCTATACCGTTCTCGACTGTCACGGCGCGGCGCAGTATTTTATGATGGAGCTTGGCAAGCTCGCTATCCAAAAGCGCCAAGCCGTTCGCATATCGCACGACCCCGTCGAGGCGGATAAAATAGACGGACTTTTCTTTTTGCAAAGCGGTATGGCATTTGTTGTTTGCCCCGAGGAGGAGTGTAACTATCCTCACAAATCCATTTGCATGCGCCGCTTTGTCGATACCGCAAGCATGAAGCAGATTCGACGTGAGCTTCGCGCGATCGACCGCATCAGCCGTGCGCTAAAGGGGGAGGCTATCGACGCGCTCCAAAAGGTGCGCGAGGTTCACTTCCGTCTTGAGGACATATACTCCTCGGCTATGGATTTTTCGGCAAAAGAAGCTTTTACAAAAGCATTTTGCCAAAGGCTGTTTGACAAAACAGAATAATTTTTTTGCAAAAGAGGGCGAAACCGCGTCGCCCTCTTTACTTTTTATTCTTTTCGTGCTATAATACAAGGGAAGTAACTGAACGGAGATGAAATATGAATACAAATCTCTATCTTGCGCGCATCGGTATGCGCCCCGAAGACGTATCGCACACATTCGAGTTTTTAAAAGCGCTGCAGCAAAACCATATCTGCACGGTTCCGTATGAAAATTTGGATATTTTGAACGGAGTTCCGATTGATCTTTCCAAAGAGGCACTTTTTGAAAAAATTGTTACCAACCGCCGCGGCGGATATTGCTTTGAGTTGAACGGTGCCATCGCCCACCTGCTCGAGGAGCTTGGCTTTGCCACCAAGTGCTATTTTGCACGTTTTCTCAAAGGAGAAAGTGAAATCCCCGTGCGCCGTCACCGCGTGGTTGTAACCGAATGTCAGGGCAAGCGCTACGTCATCGAGGTCGGCATCGGCATCGAAGCACCGCGTGATCCGCTTCTTTTAGAAGAGGGAGTTGAGCAATCCTGCAGCAACGGCACCTTCAAATTCTCGCGCGAGCAATTCCTTGGTTGGGTTTTGCAAGAAAAGGTTTGCGGTGAATGGAAGCCTTATTATTCCTTTACCGAAGAGGAGCAGCTCGACATCGATTTTATTCAGCCTTCGTTCTATTGCGAAAAGCATTCCGCTTCTCCCTTTAACAAGGCGCCCATGGTGGCCATCAAAACACCCGGCGGCCGTCGCGCCATCAATGACCGCGAATACAAGGCTTTTGAGGGCGGAGAGCTTGTTCACATTGAAGAAAACATTACCGATGCGCGCTTGTACGAAATTTTAAAGGAAACTTTCGGCATCGTTTGGACTTATCAAAAATAAAAGCAAAGAAAATGGAAAGGAGGGGAGCGCATGAAGATTGTACTGTTTGCCATCAACGGCTCTTTTTCGCATACCAATTTGGCAATTCGATGCTTGCGCGATCCTCTTGAGAAGGCAGGCTTTGATGTCGTACTGGTCGAGCACACGCTGCGCGACCGAACAGCCCACATTTTGGAGCATCTTTATCGTGAAAACGCCGATATTTACGGTTTTTCCACTTATATTTGGAACATTGAACCCATGCT
>JAGBSQ010000056.1 GCA_017631775.1 Clostridia bacterium
CCTCTATCGCTCTTGCCGATGAGGTTGGCGTTATTGACATTTATCTTGACCAAAAACAGTTTATCAGGTTCGTTTCCGCTATCGATGAGGAGATCGTCGAGGCTCTTGCCGAGCACGGCTGGAACGTGACCCGTCGAAAGGATTTTTATGATCACTTCTAAGCAAAGAGCTTATCTTCGCAGTCTCGCCAACCCAATTCCCACCATTATGCAAATTGGCAAAGGCGGACTGACCGAAAACCTTCTCAAAACCGTTTCCGATGCACTTGAGGCGCGCGAGCTTATCAAGCTCAACGTGCTTGAAAACAGCGGTGAGGATGCATACGATCTGTTGCAAAACCTTGCGGCAGAGCTTGGTGCCGAGCCCGTAGCGGTTGTCGGCCGCAAAATCGTTCTTTATCGCGCATCCGAAAAGAAACCCGTAATCGTACTGCCCACAAAATGATACGCATCGGTATTTACGGCGGAACCTTTTCACCGCCTCACAACGGGCATATTGCCGCCGCAAAGGCTTTTATGGAGCAAATGTGGTTGGATTTTCTCTACGTCATTCCCACGGGAACTCCGCCCCACAAGGAGATGGACGTTCCCATGAATGCCGCCCACCGTTTGGAAATGTGCCGCCTGGCTTTTGCAAACGTTGAGGGTGTATACGTCAGCGATATGGAAATGCGCCGCGAGGGCCGTAGCTATACGGTTGACACCTTGCGCGAATTGACAGGCGAGGACCGTCGACTGTTCCTGCTTTGCGGCACCGATATGATGCTCACGCTCGATGAGTGGCGCAATTCCGAAGAAATCTTCAAGCTCGCCTATCCCGTTTATATCCGTCGCGAAAAGGATGCACTCATCGACAAAATGATCGTGCAAAAAATTGCGGAATACAACGAAAAATACGGCAAGGTCGTGCGCCGCATCGTTACCGAGCCTATCGAAATTTCTTCAAGCCTTGTACGCGAAAAGGTAAAGAATGGGGAAGACGTTTCGCACCTCATTCCCGCATCGGTAGAAAAATACATTCGTGACAACCATTTATACGTCTAAGTAGCAAAGAGGTGGCACATAATGATAAAGATTACCGAAAAAATGCTGGATGCTTTGCGAGAAAGAGTTCAGGGCAGCATGTCAAAAAAGCGCTTTGTGCATACAGCGGCAGTAGAAGAAATGATTACACGTCTTTGTGCTATGTACTGTCCCGAATACACCCTGCAGCTCCGCGCGGCGGCCTTGCTTCATGACCTGACCAAGGAGCTCACGCCCGAGGCGCAGGAGGCACTTTGCGAGGCATACGACATTCCCGTCGATGACGCTCAACGCCTCTCTCCCAAAACCTACCATGCCAAAACTGCGGCGGCGCGCGTTGTGCGCGACTTTCCCGAGTTTGCAGACCCCATCGTTATCAATGCGGTTCGTTGGCACACCACGGGTCACGCGGGCATGACTTTGACCGAAAAGCTTTTGTACCTTGCCGATTACATCGATGATTCGCGCACCTTTTCTTCCTGCGTTCTTTTGCGCCGCTATTTCTTTGGCGCAGAGCCTGAGCTTATGACAAGGGAAGAGCGCGAGCGTCACCTGCGGGCAACCTTGTTGCTCTCCTATGAGTTTACTCTCAAGGATCTTCTTGCCGACGGTGCTCCCATCGACGAGGATAGCATTCGTGCGCGCAACGAGCTTTTGGTCGAGGCGGCAAAAGAGGCAAGATAACAACACTTGAAAAAAACACTCATCGTTACATATCTTTTATAGAATGAGGTGTAGGGATGAGAAATTATATCAAACTTGTCGGTTTTTTGCTTGCTTTAGCGCTTTGCGCAACGGCGTTTTTCGTTGGTGCGGAGGAGACGGAGCAAGTGGAACCAACCGACGTATTTTTGCAAAAAGAACGTGTCACGCGCATTCTGCTTTTGGGGTGTGACCGCGCCTCGGGACTCTCTGACAGCATTCTTCTTGTCAGCATCAACGAGGAAGAAAAAAGCACGTCGATTTTGCAAATTCCGCGTGATACTTATGCGGAATATACCGAGAAGGACTATAAAAAGATCAACGGTGCGCTCTCGGCTTTGGGCGAGAGCGGCATCAAAGACTTTTTTGAAGGAGTGTTTGGCGTGCCCATTCATTACTTTGCCGTGGTAAAGCTCGATCTCTTTTGCAAAATGGTCGATGCCATTGGCGGTGTGGAGGTGGACGTTCCCCAAAAAATGGAATATCACGACCCTGCACAAGATTTGCATATCTCGCTGGATGCGGGCGTGCAACGCCTCGATGGCAAAACCGCCGAGCATTTTGTGCGCTACCGTTCGGGGTACGTCAATGCCGACCTCGGCCGCCTAGAAGCGCAAAAGCTGTTTTTGCGAGCCTTTGCAAAGCAATGCAAAGGGCTGCAGGGTGCCGACTATGCACGCCTGGCAGGAGCCGCTCTTACGGGTCTGCAAACCGATATCGGTATTGGAGATGCCATTCGGCTTGGCGCAATCTTGCGCGAATGTGACCCCGATGCGGTCTCTATGGAGACCCTTGCAGGGCAGGCGCTCAAGGGGCAGAGCGGTGCATGGTATTACGTCCTCAACCGCGAGGGCGCATGCAGGCAAATCAACGAGCTAACCTATCCCGAACGTCCGATCAATCTTTCTCAATTCGATGTCAACGGTCTTTTTGACCGCACACAAAATCCCCAATTTCACAATGTTTATACGGCAGCGGAGGAGGCCCTTCCGCTCGTCCCATAATCCTATTTGAAAGGAAGCATACAAACAATGGATCAAACAATGCAAGAAAAAATCCCCGCCATTACCGTCAACTCCACATCTGAGGAGATGGCGCACGCCATTTTTGACGTGCTGGATGCAAAAAAGGCATACAAGCTCAAGGTTCTTCGCGTCAATGATCAAACCGTCATCACCGACTATTTCGTCATTGCAACCGGTAACTCCAACACACACGTTAAATCCCTTGGCGGCGAGGTTGAATATAAGCTCTCCCTGTGCGGCATTGACCCCTTGCACTACGAGGGCAGAGATAGCGACGGCTGGGTCGTTATTGACTACGGTCACGTAATGGTACACATTTTCAGCCGCGACCAACGCGATTTCTATCAACTTGAAAAACTTTACGGCGACGCCGAGGAAATACATTTTGTTGGCATTGATGAGGCAGCAGAGGCCGCCAGCAAGGAGGAATAAGATGAAATACGATTTTAAACAGATTGAACCCAAATGGCAAAAGAGATGGGAAGAGGAGCACGCTTTTGAAGCGCAAGACAATTGCTCCAAACCCAAGTACTATAACCTTGTTGAATTTCCGTATCCCAGCGGACACGGCATGCACGTAGGTCACATCAAGGCATATTCCGGCCTTGAGGTCGTTTCCCGCAAGAGACGTATGCAAGGCTACAACGTATTGTTCCCGATCGGCTTTGACGCATACGGTCTTCCCACCGAAAACACCGCTATCAAGGATAATCTGCATCCCCGTATCGTTACCGACCGCAACATCGAAAAGTTTACATCTCAGCTCAAGAGAGTTGGTTTCTCCTTCGACTGGTCGCGCGTAGTTGATACCACCGAAGAGGATTACTACCGTTGGACACAATGGATCTTCCTCAAAATGTTTGAGAACGGACTTGTTTTCCGTGATAACGCGCTCGTTAACTATTGCCCCAGCTGTAAGGTTGTTCTCTCTAACGAGGACTCCCAAGGCGGCGAGTGCGATATTTGCCACAGTGCAATCGTTCAAAAGTCCAAAACCGTTTGGTATCTGCGCATTACCGAATATGCAGACAAGCTTTTGCAAGGACTTGAAGAGGTAGACTATCTCCCCAACGTTAAGCAACAGCAAGTCAACTGGATCGGTAAATCCACCGGTGCATTCGTTAACTTCTCCCTCAAGGAGATCGACGAAAAGCTCCGCATTTATACCACCCGTCCCGACACACTCTTTGGTGTAACCTTTATGGTTATCGCTCCCGAGCATCCCATCATCGAGGCAAATCGTGACCGCATTGCCAATATTGCCGATCTTGATGCTTACCGCGAGGAATGCGCAAAGAAGACCGAGTTTGAGCGTACACAGCTTGTAAAAGAGAAGACCGGTGTTTGCATTGACGGCTTGACCGCAATCAACCCCGTTTCGGGCAAGGAGATCCCGATCTACATTTCCGACTATGTAATGATGGGTTACGGCACAGGCGCTATCATGGCAGTTCCCGCACATGACGAACGCGACTGGGCATTTGCAAAGAAGTTTGGCATTGATATCGTTGAAGTCATCAAGGGTGGCGACATCACCACCGGTGCTTACACCGGCGACGGTGAAATGGTCAACTCCGATTTCCTCAACGGCTTTGATAATAAAAAGGATTCCATCGCTCGCATGATCGAGCACCTCTCAGGGGAGGGCATTGGCGAGATGGGCGTACAGTTCAAAATGAAGGACTGGGCATTCAACCGTCAAAGATATTGGGGCGAGCCTATCCCGATCGTTCACTGTCCCGCTTGCGGCATCGTTCCCGTTCCGTATAGCGAACTGCCTTTGCGCTTGCCCGAGGTTAAGAACTTTGAGCCCGGTGAGGGCGGCGAGAGCCCCTTGGCAAAAATCGAAGCATTCGTTAACTGCAAGTGTCCCAAGTGCGGCGGTGCTGCAAAGCGCGAGACCGATACCATGCCTCAATGGGCAGGTTCTTCCTGGTACTTCCTGCGTTATATCGATCCCCACAATACCGAAGCTTTGGCTGACCCCGAAAAGCTCAAGTATTGGATGCCCGTTGACTGGTACAACGGCGGTATGGAACACGTTACGCGCCATATGATCTATTCTCGCTTCTGGCATAAGTTCCTTTACGATCTCGGCATCGTTCCCGTAGCAGAGCCTTACGCAAAGAGAACCGCACAAGGCCTCATTCTCGGCTCCGACGGTGAAAAGATGTCCAAATCCCGTGGCAACGTAGTTGACCCCAACGATATGGTTGACGTATTTGGTGCCGACGTTCTTCGCACCTACGTCCTCTTTATGGGTGACTACGGCAGTGCCGCTCCTTGGAACGAAAGCTCCATGAAGGGTTGCAAACGCTTCCTTGAAAGATTTGGCGACCTCTTTGATATGGCAAAGGGCGAGGGCGAAACTCCCAAATTGACTTCTTCCATTCACAAGGTTATCAAAAAGGTATCTCTCGATATCGAAGACCTCAAGTTCAACACCGCAATCGCGGCAATGATGGGTCTGCTCAACGAAATTTACGATAAGGGAACGCTTACCCGTGACGAACTCAGCATTCTCGTTCGCCTGCTTTGCCCCTTCGCTCCTCACCTCTGCGAGGAGATGTGGCAAGACCTTGGCGGCAAGGGTCTGTGCTCGCTTGCAGAATGGCCCGTATGGGATGAAGCAAAGACTGTGGATAGCACCGTAGAGGTTGCAGTTCAGGTCAACGGCAAGGTTCGTGCAACCATCGAGCTTCCTCTCAACTGTCCTGCAGCCGATGCCATTGCAACTGCAAAGGCAAACGAAAAGGTTGTTCCTTTCATCGAAGGCAAAACCGTTATTAAGGAAATCAGCATCCCGAACAAGATCATCAACATTGTTGTAAAATGAGAGGGAATATCTTAATTCTCTCCGAGGATGCCGTTTTTGCGCGCATGCTGGAGCTGGAGCTTGAAGCCATGCAGTTTTCGGTGGCAACCAACTCCGCTTCCGCATCGCGCAGGTATGACCTTATCCTCGTTGATTTAGATAGCGCAAAGCTCCCTAAAAGGGTAGAGGAGGATGCGCGTATTGTCGGCTTTACAAGAAAGTTTGTTGTTTCTGCATTAGATGCAGAGCGCCGATGCTCCATGATTTTGCATCGCCCCTTCCAAATGCGCGTTTTGCGCGAGGAGGTTGCATCTATCAATGTCGCCCCGCAGGGAAAGGATCTCTATCAAAACGGCAAAGAGAGCCTTGACATCATACTCGAGGGCAATATGCTCACGCTGGGGGAGGAAGCATTTGCTTTGCGCCCCAAAGAAGCGGCAGTTATGTCGGCATTGCTTGCCAAACGTGGAGAGCCCGTTTCGCGCGAGGAACTCTCCTTGTTGATTGGCGAATCTTCAACCAACAAAACCGACGTTCACATCTGCTATTTGCGCCGCAAATTTGCCGCTGTTACCGATCGACCGATCATCAAAACCGTGCGCGGGCAGGGCTATAAAATCGATTGATAAAAATGGGAAACCTCACACGAGGTTTCCCATATCTTTTTCTCTCTAACCCTTTACAAAACGCCTTTTTTATGATATAATAAAAAAAGAAAAAAAGGGAGGGGGGAGACTGTGAACGTAAACCTTCAAAATGACGAGTTGTTTATGAGGGAAGCCTTGGCGCAAGCCGCTCAAGCGGCACAAAAAGGCGAAATTCCCGTAGGTGCCGTTATTGTTAAAAATGGCGAGGTTCTTTCTGCTACTCACAATCTTTGCGAGGAGCTTCACGATGCTACCGCCCATGCCGAGCGCTTGGCAATTTCCGAGGCGGGCAAAAAAACGGGCAGCTGGCGCCTTTCCGATTGCACTCTTTACGTCACGCTTGAGCCTTGCCCCATGTGTACGGGTGCCTGCATCAATTCTCGCATAGGTCGCATCGTTTACGCGGCAAAGGATCCGCGCGCGGGAGCCTGCGAAAGTCTTATCAAACTCCCCGCATACCCCTTAGAGTCCGCACCCGTTTGCGAGGGAGGACTTTTGGAGGAGGAAGCACTTGAGCTGTTGCGAAACTTCTTTTTGAAAAAAAGAAGCGACAAAAAAGCATAAAGTTGCGGCTTTCCTCTTTACAAGCCGAAAAAAATCGGCTATAATATTGTTACTGTTTTGTAAATCCCCCGAAAGGTTGGTTTTATTATGTCTGAAATGAGAATTCCCGAAGGTTACCGCTCGTTTTTGAGCTTTCGTCAAACTGAGCTCGCAATCAAAAAGGTAAAAGACTTTTTTGAGCGCGATTTGGCAGTACAATTGAATATTTTGCGTGTTTCCGCGCCTTTGTTTGTATCTCCCGAGAGTGGTTTGAACGATAACCTCAACGGCACAGAGCGCACGGTTCGCTTCGATCTGCTTGGCGGACAGGATCTCGAAATTGTACAGTCCCTTGCAAAATGGAAGAGACATGCTTTGTGCATGTACGATTTTGCTCCCGGTGAAGGACTTTATACCGACATGAACGCGATCCGTCGCGACGAGACCACCGACAATATCCATTCCATTTACGTTGACCAATGGGACTGGGAAAAGATCATTACCAAAGAGCAAAGAAACGAAACCACCCTGCGCGAGGCGGTTGAAGCCATCTATCGCGCGCTCCATCACACCGAAAATTATATTGTTAACGAATACGATTTTATAGGCAAACTCTTGCCCGAAAACATCACCTTTATCACCTCTCAAGAACTTGAAGATCGCTACCCCGACAAGACCCCCAAGGAGAGAGAATACTTGGCGGCAAAGGAATACGGTGCTATCTTCCTCATGCAAATTGGCGGCAAACTCAAGAGCGGCAAGCCGCACGACGGTAGAGCTCCCGACTATGACGATTGGTCGCTCAACGGTGACATTATCATTTATTATCCCATTCTCGATATCGCACTTGAGCTTTCCTCTATGGGCGTACGCGTAGACGAAGAAACACTTGTACGTCAGCTTGAGGAGCGCGGCTGCCCCGAAAGAGCAGAGCTGGCTTTCCACAAAGCACTCCTGAATGGAGAACTGCCTTACACCATTGGCGGCGGTATCGGACAATCGAGACTTTGCATGTTCTTCTTGCGCAAGGCGCACATCGGCGAGGTACAGTCCTCGTATTGGACGCCCGAAGAGGTAGCATACTGCAAAGAAAATGGCGTATATCTGCTTTAATTGACATTTCATATTACGAAAGGAGACCTCACTATGCAACACACAAAACGATTTGTTTCATTCGTTTTGGCAATGCTTTTGGCAGTGTCTCTTTTCTTGTTGCCTTCCTGCCGCAAGCCGGAGCCTCCCGCAATCGAGGTCAAATCCCTTGTGTGGCCGGTATCCGTTCCGCTCCCCACGGCCGAGCAGTTCGTAGGTGAACTTCCCGAAGGTAACACCGTAAGACTTGCCGAAAAATACAACGTCTCCTCCCTTGGTACATATTCCATTCCCCTCATTCTCACCGATGGGAAGGGAAGGGAGTTCCCCTATAGCGCGTCTCTCACGCTTGTCGAAGATAACACACCGCCCACCGTAAACGGCCTGCGCGATCTTGTGGCTTACATTGGTGGCGGCATTTCCTATCTTTCGGGCGTTTCTGCCACCGACGAGTGCGATGCAGGCGTTACCCTCACAGTAGACACCTCTGCTGTCAACCTCAAATCCGTTGGCGTTTATGACGTTATCTATCGCGCAACCGATGCTGCAGGAAACGTCACCGAAATTCGTCGCACCGTCTCGGTTTACGAAGAGGAAATCACCGAGAATATGCTCAACGCGCTCCTTGACCCCATTCTTGATAGAATTGTTTTTGACAGCATGACCACCAAGCAAAAGCTGCGTGCCATTTATGACTACGTTTACGAGAACGTGGCATACGTTTCTACCTCCGATAAGAGCAGTTGGGTGCGCGCCGCATATAACGGATTGAAAAATCGCAACGGCGATTGCTTCACCTATTTTGCACTTTCCAAGGCTATGATGGAACGTGCGGGCATTGAGAACATGGACGTCGAGCGTCTGCCCGAGCTTGCAATTTTGGTCAACGAGCGCCATTATTGGAACCTTGTTAACATCGGCACCAAAGAGGCGCCGCAATGGTACCATTTTGATGCCTGCCACCTCAATGACATCGGTCGCCCGTGGGGCTTTTTAATGACTGATGAGCAACTGATTAACTATAGCGAAACACGTGAGAACAAGAATGGCATATCAGGGTATTTCTACTACTATGACACAACGAAATATCCCCCCAGAGCCACCGAAGTAATCACACACCCTTGAGAGGAGGACAGTATGCAAACCAACATTCTTGAATATTTAGAAGCTACCGCTCCTCGTCTGCCCGATAAAATTGCTTATTCTGACGGCACCGACAACCTGACCTTTGCAGAGCTTTCGCACCACGCCAAAGCGCTTGGCAGTGCCTTGGCACAAAAGGGATACTACCGCCGTCCCATCGCGGTATTAATGAAAAAGCACCCCGCGACGGTAGCCGCATTTTACGGCTGTGTGTATGCAGGCTGTTTTTACGTGCCGCTTGATATCGAAATGCCCGCATCTCGCATCGAACTCATTTTAGAGAATGCAAAACCCTGCGCCATCATCACCGACCAAAAGGGAAGTACCATTGCCAAAAATCTAAATTTCAACGGTGAAATTCTCTCTGCCGAAGCACTTTTTGAGGGTGAGATTGATGAAACAGCGCTTGCAAAAATTCGCGCAAAGCAAATCGACACCGACCCCATTTACATTGTTTTCACCTCCGGCTCCACCGGAGTTCCTAAGGGTGTGGTCGCTTCCCACCGCTCGGTTATTGATTATGTTGAGCAGCTTTCTGCGGAGCTCGGTTTTTCCGAGGAGAACGTGTTTGCCAATCAAACGCCTCTCTTTTTCGATGCACCCCTCAAAGAACTGATGCCTGTCATCAAGTTTGGTGCCACGGCATACCTTGTTCCCAAAAAGTATTTTACGTTCCCCATGTCGCTCTGCGATTTTCTCAACAAATACCAAATCAACACCGTTTGTTGGGTCGTTTCGGCGTTGACGATGATTTCGGGAATGGGATTGCTCGAAAAAAATCCCCCCAAGTATCTTTCTACCATTGCATTTGGCAGTGAGGTCTTTCCGCCAAGCCAATATGCTTTGTGGCGCAAGGCCTTTCCAAATGCCAAGTTTTTCAACCTCTACGGCCCCACCGAAGCTACGGGAATGTCCTGCGTTTGGCCCGCTACGCGTGAGTTGGAAGAGGGAGAGTCCGTTCCCATCGGTCACCCCTTCCGCAATACTGACCTGATGCTCATCCGTGAGGATGGCACCGAAGCCGAGGAAGGCGAAATTGGAGAAATCTATTTGCGCGGCACTTGTGTGACGATGGGATATTATAACGATCCCACCCGCACCGACGAAGCATTCGTGCAAAATCCGTTGCAGAGTACTTATCCCGAACGCGTTTACCGCACGGGCGATCTTGCCTACCGCAACCGCCTTGGCGAGCTCGTATTCGTTTGCCGCAAGGATGCGCAAATCAAGCATATGGGTCACCGCATCGAGCTTGGCGAAATTGAAGCTGCCGCACAAAAGTGCGAGGGCGTCAGCCGCGCTTGCTGTCTCTATGATAGCATCGGTAGCCGCATCAAACTCTTTTATGAAGGAGAAGGTGAGAGGGAAGCACTCATCGCCTACTTGCGCGAGCATTTGCCCAAATATATGATGCCTGCCGCCATCTGCCACCTGCCCATCCTACCCTTGACCCCCAACGGCAAAATCGACAGACGAAAGTTGGCAGAAGTGATCATATGAGAATTTAGAAAAGGAGAACCCTATAAAATGTTAAAACGCGTACTACTTATGCTGCTTTGCTTTTGCATGGTGTTTTCTTTCTCTGCTTGCGGCTTGCTTATAAACAAATTCAAACTTGAAACCAAAGACCTCAACGGCGATGATGATTACTCTCTGGTAGTTTTTACCGAGGATGACATTTGCAACGAAACGTGCGACGCCTATTGTGTCATTTACGGCTTGAATACTTCGGGCGGTACAAGTTATCAGGACAAAGAATATTTGCACGATGCCGATGTTGTAAAAGCCGATGCTCAGTCGCCCTTTTCGGGTGTAGCCCTTCTGCAAACCACCTACGGCACACACAATACCGTTACCTTTACCGTTGCATGTGAGCGTACGAAAGGGAACATCAAAATCGTGCTTTTGGATGAAAACGCAAAGATCATCCACGATTTTTCCATTACCGAAAAATCAAGCTTCACCGTTACGAACGCCATGGGAAGATCCTTTGAAATTCGTGTGGCAGGTGAGAGCGCAAAATTCGAGGTAGAAGTATTAAGAGAATTTTCAAATTAACAAGCACCCCGACAGATCTCAAATCTGTCGGGGTATTTTTATTCTTTCAAAATTAGCATTTTCTGTCTCCTTTTTAAATCCCAAAACGCCTTATTTCTATTGACAATATATAATAAATATGGTATAATATATTCGTATGCGGATTTTTTTGAAGCATCGAAATTTGTGTGTATGGAGGACGGGGAATGCGACTGGATAAATTGCTTTCGGAATGTGGAATTGCAAGCCGAAAAGAGAGCGCACGCGCCGCAAAAGCGGGGCAAATTCTTGTCAACGGTTCTCCTGTCACCAAGGCAGATGTTCAAGTTGATCCCACCAACGATGCAATCACTTTTTGCGGCAGAGCCGTCAAGTGGCGTCAGTTCGTTTACGTTATGCTCAACAAGCCAGACGGCTACGTCAGTGCCACCGAGGACTCTCGTGGTGAACAGGTGGTTACATCACTTTTGCCCGAGGAATACCAAAAGATGGGACTCTTCCCATGCGGTCGCCTCGATAAGCACACCCTTGGCCTTATGCTCCTGACCAATGACGGTCAGCTCTCGCACCGATTGCTCTCCCCAAAACGCCACGTCGCAAAAACCTACGCCTTCCGCGTTAAGTTTCCGCTTTCGGAAAAAGACATTTCCGAGCTTCAAAGCGGCGTCGACATTGGCGGCTACTCTACCAAGCCTTGCACCGTTACCTTGACGGACGAAAGGGAAGGACACATCACTCTCACCGAGGGCAAATACCATCAAATCAAGTTGATGATGGAAGCCGTCCACAATCAAATTACCTATCTCGAGCGCATTACCTTTGGCCCCTTGTCGCTTGATGTCACGCTTGAACGTGGCGAATGGCGTGAGTTGACCGAAGCAGAAATCACAGCGCTCAATCAATCATAAACTCAATGCCCCAACAGAAAGGAACTGCTACAACGATGAACATTATTGAAAAACTCTCGCAAGAATTTAACATCAAGGTTGAGCACGTCGAAAAGACCGTTGAACTCATTGATGAAGGCAACACCATCCCCTTTATTGCGCGTTACCGTAAAGAGGTTACCGGTAGCCTTGACGACAACATCCTTCGTGACCTGAACGACCGCCTCAACTTCTTGCGCAACATCGAAAAGAGAAAGCAAGAGGTATTCGACCCCATTTCCGCACAGGAAAAGATGACCCCCGAAATCGAAGCGGCTATTGCGGCAGCTGTTACCATCACCGAGGTTGACGATATTTACCGTCCCTTCCGTCCGCACCGCAAGACCCGTGCATCTGTTGCAAGAGAAAAGGGACTTGAACCCTTGGCAGCTCTCATTATTGCACAAGAGCCTACCTACGAGCCTGCAATCGAGGTTCAAGCAGAAGCGTTCATCGATGAAGAAAAGGGCGTTGCATCGGTTGAAGAAGCCATCCAAGGCGCTAAGGACATCATCGCTGAAGATATTTCCGACAATGCAGAGTTCCGCAAAGAGCTCCGCCGCCTGACCTTTGAGTTTGGTACACTTTCCGCAAAAGCGGCAAAGGAAGAGGACTCCGTTTATTCTCAATATTACGAATATTGCGAAGCACTCAAAAAGGTTCTTCCTCACCGTGTTCTCGCCATCAACCGTGGCGAAAAGGAAGATTTCCTCAAGGCGAGCATCAACATCGCTCCCGAAATCGTGCTCAACTTCCTCTTCTCTCAAATTCTCCTTAACAACCAAAGCCCTGCAGAAAACTACGTTTCTGCGGCTATTCTCGATAGCTACGACCGTTTGATCGCTCCCTCTATCGAGCGCGAAATTCGCAGCGACATCTTTGATAACGCTTGCGAAGGCGCAATCAAGGTATTTGCCGATAACCTCCACCACCTTTTGATGGCATCTCCCCTCAAGGGCAAGACCGTTCTCGGTTTTGACCCCGGTTATGCACACGGCTGTAAGCTTGCTGTTGTTGATAAGACCGGTAAGGTTGTTGACACCGCAGTTATTTACCCCGTAAAGCCTCGTGAAGAGATTGAAAAGAGTAAATCCATCATGAAGCGCCTCATCACCCGTCACAACGTAGACGTTATTGCAATCGGTAACGGTACCGCATCCAAGGAGAGCGAAATCTTTGTAGCAAATCTGCTCAAGGAAATCCCCGAGGATACCAAGTACATTGGTGTCAGCGAAGCAGGCGCATCTATCTATTCCGCATCCAAGCTCGCCGCTGAAGAATTCCCGGAATTCGACGTTATGCAAAGAAGTGCGGTTTCCATCGCGCGCCGTCTGCAAGACCCTCTGGCAGAGCTTATCAAAATCGACCCCAAGGGCATCGGTGTTGGTCAGTATCAGCACGATATGAAGCAAGCACGCCTTGACGAAGCGCTCGGCGGTGTAGTAGAGGATTGTGTAAACGCCGTAGGCGTTGATATCAATACCGCATCCTACTCCTTGCTTTCCTACATTTCCGGTATCAATATCACCTCTGCACGTAACATCGTTAAGTACCGCGAAGAGAATGGCGAGTTCACCAACCGCGCACAACTGCTCAAGGTTCCGCGCATCGGTGCCAAGGCATACGAGCAAGCAGCAGGCTTCTTGCGTGTTCCCGGTGGTAAGGAAATTTTCGATAACACAGGCGTTCACCCCGAATCCTACGAGGCAGCCGCAAAGCTGCTTGATAGCTTTGGCTACACCAAGGCAGACGTTGCACAGGGCAACCTCAAAGACCTTGGCTCCAAGGTTGAGGGCGAGGGAATTGCCAACGTTGCCGCAAAGCTCGGCATTGGCGAACCCACCCTTAAGGATATCGTCAGCGAGCTCGAAAAGCCCGGCCGTGACGTTCGTGATACACTTCCTCCTCCCATTCTGCGCGATGATATTCTCGGCATCGAGGATCTCAAGCCCGATATGGAATTGACAGGAACCGTGCGCAACGTTATCGACTTTGGCGCGTTTGTTGACATTGGCGTTCACCAAGATGGACATGTTCACATTTCGCAGCGTTCCGATAAGTTTGTAAAGCATCCTTCCGACGTTGTTAAGGTTGGCGACGCTGTTAAAGTTCGCGTTCTCAGCGTTGACGTTGCCAAAAAGCGTATCTCTCTCACCATGAGAAGTCGCCAAAAAGCATGATTTAATAAATTAAAAATCGGGTGTGTTTCCCACTTGGGGAACACCACCCGCACTTTAAAAACTTGTGCAGATTGCACAATAAAAAAGTTGAAATTTTGGGAGAAAAACATCTTCCAATTTCTCCGGAAATTTGTTATAATATATACGTTAAAAAATATACCTCGAAAGAGGCGCCAAGGAGGTCAATTAGAATGGCAAGTTTATCCCTCAGACATATTTACAAGAAGTATCCCGGCGGCGTTACCGCTGTTTCTGACTTCAACCTTGAGATCAAGGATAAGGAATTTTTGGTATTGGTAGGTCCTTCCGGTTGTGGTAAGTCCACCACTCTCCGTATGATCGCAGGTCTTGAAGAGATCACTGAGGGTGAGCTCTTTATTGGCGACCGTCTCGTAAACGACGTAGCACCTAAGGATCGTAA
>JAGBSQ010000057.1 GCA_017631775.1 Clostridia bacterium
GGTAGCTCTTCGGGGCATACCCGCGCCGCAGGCACGGGATGCTGGTGCGCTTTTGAGCCGAAAGCCGTCTGGGAGCTCGCTCACAAGCGGCGCGGCGAAAAAACTTCAAATCCGCCCGCGGATTTGAAAATCCAGACAGATTTACAACTTTGCGGTTATTGAAAAATCCAAACATCTGTGTTACAATATAACCACAGAAAGGAAGTGAACCGATGTACCACCTTAATAAATTTTGCAACATTATCTTTGAATTAAGAAAAGAACGTGGTTGGACACAGACCATGTTGGCTGAAAAGCTAGGCATAGCCCCTCAATCCATTTCCAAGTGGGAATGTGGCATAGGATATCCCGATGTTACTTTGTTCCCTCTGATCGCCGAACTTTTCTCTGTTGATATTGGTGTTCTTTTTGGACAAAGCAAAGAGGATGATGAAAATATGAATCACGACAATGAAAAGAAGTTTGTTTTTGAACCGCTCCATCGTGTTGAATTCCTTGTAGGTAACGAATGTGATATCAGGGTTGCCAAAGAAGAAGCTGAAGAGGCGCGCCTTGAAATACAAGGCGATGCTTCCTTTATCGAGTTTTTGGGAATTGAGAACGATAACGGCATTTTGCGCATTAATGTAAAAAATCCAACGGGAAGCAATACCAACTGGATTCCATACGACAGAGGAATTTATAAAAAGCGCAATACCATAACACTGCATACCGGAAAAAACAGTGGTCAAATTTTTGTTGTGAGTTATCTCGATCTCAATTGTTATGAAAGTGAAATCGCCGATGATGTTAGTCAGTGGATATTTACGAAAGAACGCTTGTGATTTAATTGAGTGATACATAGATTCCAAAGCGGCTCGGCGAAAAAACTTCAAATCCGCTCGCGGATTTGAAAATCCGGCAAAACGGAGCGTCGGGGACGCCGATCCCTACAAATTTATTTCCTAAAAGGGCACGCGCTTGCGCTCCCTTTTTCTTCTCTTCTCCCCCAAAACCCTCCCTATTGACATTTTCGACAAAATGTGCTATAATAAGCCGTCGCGCCAATCACTCTTAATGAAAGAACAGGAGAAATTTATGAGTATTACCATTCGGGAAGTGCAGACGAAAAAGGATTTGGTACGCTGGGTCGAGTTCCCCAATAAGCTGTACCGCAACAATGAATTTTTCGTTCCCTTTTTGCGGGAAGATGAAATAGATACTTTTACAAAAGAGAAAAATCCCTCTTATGCGTTCTGCGAGACGCGCCTGTTTTTGGCGTACCGCGATGGCGAGATCGTTGGCAGAATTGCAGGACTGATCAACCACGCGTATAACGAAAAATGGAAACAAAATGCCATTCGTTACACACGTTTTGACTTCATCGACGATTACGAGGTCTCAAAGGCTCTGCTCGATGCGGTCATCGCTTGGGGACGCGAACGCGGCTTTGGCGAAATCATGGGGCCTATGGGCTTTAACGACACCGACCACCAAGGTATGCTCGTTGAGGGATTTGATCAGCTGAATATGTCGGTCACGTTCTACAATCACCCCTATTATATGGACCACATGGAGCGTTTGGGGCTTTCCAAATCGATCGACTGGATCGAATACAAGATCGCCTGCCCCGCAGAGGTACATCCGCGTATTGAAAAGCTTTCGCAGCGCCTCTTGGAAAGCGGCAAGTACACCGCTGTTACCTACACCGATAGAAAGGTTTTGTATAACGATGCCTTTGAAGCGTTCAAGGTCGTCGACGAAGCCGAGGCGATCCTCTACGGCACCGTTCCGCTCACCGATGAGGTCATCAAAAACATGATCGACAACTACATCCCCTTGGTCGACCTCGATTACATCTGCTCGGTTAAGGATAAGGAAGGTCGCATTGTGGCGTTTGGCGTTATGGTTCCCTCGCTTGCAAAAGCATTCAAAAAAGCGGGCGGCAAAATGTTCCCGTTTGGCATCGTTCATATGCTCAAAGCATTAAAGCTGCCCAACGATACGCTTGAGATGTATTTTGTGGCAGTTGACCCCCGCCACCAAATGTTTGGCGTTCCCGCTATTTTGATGGATACGCTCACCCGTAAGTGCATTGAAAAAAAGGTAGTATGCTGCGAAACAGGCCCGATGCTGGAAACCAACAAAGCCGTTCACGGTATGTGGCGATACTTTGACAAGGAACAGCACAAGCGCCGCCGCTGCTACACAATGGCAATTTAAGGAGGAGACTATGAGCGACAAGAAAAAACAAATTTTGCAGGTTGTAAAGTTTACACTGTTTTCTATTTCGGCAGGGCTCATTCAGGTTGGCTCTTTTGCCCTTTTGGAGATCTTTATTAAAACCTATTGGATCCCCTACCTGACCTCTCTGCTCCTTTCCATTGTTTGGAACTTTACACTCAACCGCAAGTTCACCTTCAAAGCCGCGGTTAACGTTCCCGTTGCCATGGCAAAGGTGTTGGGCTTCTACTTGGTATTCACTCCCCTTTCCACGTGGCTTGGAAATTTGGCAGAGGGCGCCGGCATGGCGGACTTCTTGATTTTGGCGATCACAATGCTTGCAAACTTTGTGCTTGAATTTCTCTTCTGCAAATTCGTGGTCTTTCGCGGGCAAGAGGACACCTTAAATAAATAACCGTTTGGGCAGAGAATTTTTATTCTCTGCCCTACTGTTCTTGACAATACCCCTGTTTTGTGATATAATGCAATTACAAATCTACCTCAAGGAGGTCATTTATGAAAAAAACACTTTCTGTGCTGGCTCTTTCTTTGGCGGCATTGATGCTACTCTCGGCCTGCAACCTCACCCACAACACCCCCACAGCAACTACCGAGGAAACCACTCCCGATGCAACCACGCCCGAGGAGACCACTCCCGACGTTACCACTCCTGAAGAGACCACTCCTGAAGAGACCACTCCCGAAGAAACGACCCCCGAGGAGACGACCACCCCCGAAGAGATCGAGCCCGAGACCCCCGCTCCCATGCCCAAAAAGATCCTTGCCATTGGTAACAGCTTTAGCGTAGATGCAATGCAACACCTTTGGGAAATTTTGATTGGCGAAGGCTACACCGATTTTGTGCTTGGCAACCTCTACATTGGCGGCTGCTCGATCGACGGTCACAAAGCACGCATTGAAAGCGGCGCGGCTGACTATACCTTTTATACCAACACCGGAACCGGTTGGAAAAACACCAAGGCAAGCATTCAAACCGGCCTTGCGTACACCGACTGGGACGTTATCACCGTTCAACAAGCCAGCGGTTCCAGCGGCGTTTTGGATACTTACAGTAACCTGCAATACGTTATTGATTACGTAAGAACCACCGCAACCAATCCCGACCTCAAAATTTACTGGCACATGACTTGGGCATACCAAGGCAACTCCAACCACAGCGAATTTTATAAATACAGCAACAACCAATACGTAATGTATCAAGCCATCATCAACGCCGTTAAGGAAAAGATCAAGACCAACGACGGTATTGACGGCATTTTGCCTTGCGGAACCGCAATTCAAAACCTGCGTACCTCCTACCTTGGCGATACCTTGACCCGTGACGGCTACCACCTCTCTGAGGACATTGGCAGATACACCGCCGCGCTCGTATGGTATAAAAAGCTGATGGGTGCCGATTTGACCGACCTTACCACCGTTCCCACTCCCTTCCCGGATGTCAGCCGACATTTGCCGCTGATCAAGGAAGCGGTCAACAACGCGATCAGAAAGCCCTACACCATTAGCCAAGCAACCGTTACCGGCCCGACCGCTTCGGCACCGACCAACCCCTTCCTCGAAATGACCGATGCCGACAAAGCATATCTCACCGGTCGCGGTCTTGACCCGAACAACTATGAGGTTCTCGACCTTGGTCTTGTTTATTGGGGATATTACTTCTCTACCCTTCGCGCGCAGGCAACCCTTGCAAAGAGCGAGAGCA
>JAGBSQ010000058.1 GCA_017631775.1 Clostridia bacterium
AAGACGGTGCACGCGGTGAAGGCCGACAAATTGCGCTTTTTTCAACACGTCTTGCATTTTTGCACCCCGTAACACGCAAAAAAATGGCGTTTGAGCTACCGTGGGAAGCACTTTCGGATATTTTAAATCCAAGATGATTTTTTTGGGTTGTCGAGCAAATACTCGGCAACCCATTTTGTTTTTTATTTTTTTAGCGCCGTCTTGAGTATGTTCTCAAAGCCTTCAATCGCATCTGCTCTCATCGGCTCTGTTCCCTCAAGCGGAAACGGAATGTTCATCGCCTTGTATTTTTCAAGACACAGGTTCTTAAAGGGCAACAGTTCCACCTTTTTGATGCAACGGTAGTCTTTTATCAATTCCGCAAGGCGCAAAATATCTTCTTCGGTATCGTTGATGCCGGGCACCACTACGTGGCGGATCCAAACGTCCTTTCCCAATTCCTCCAAACGGTCGAGAAAAGCCATTGTTGCCGCCAAACTGCCACCCGTGTAGCGTTTATAGTCCTCCTCGGTTGTCATTTTGATGTCGAGAAGGAAGAGGTCGACGGTCTTGAGCAATCGCTCTGTGGCAGGTGTTGTGGGCGCTCCGCAGGTGTCGATTGCTACGTGCAATCCGCCCTTGTGGAGCAGTTCCGTCACCTCAGTGACAAACTCCGCTTGCAAAAGCGGCTCGCCGCCCGAAAAGGTAACGCCGCCTTTTTTAATAAAGGAATTAAAGCTCAGCAACTGCTCTGCCAATTCGTTGGCATCGGTGAGTTGGCTCTCATTGCACTCACACGTGTCAGGATTGTGACAATAAACACACCGCAGGGGGCAACCCGACAGGAAGACGACCGAGCGCACGCCCGGTCCGTCGACCGTGCCAAGGGATTGCAGGCTGTGTACGTAACCCTTCATATTACAGCGCTTCGTGGAAGGTGCGGCTGATAACCTCTTTTTGTTGCTCGCGAGAGAGCTTGTGGAAGTTGACCGCGTAACCCGAAACACGAATGGTAAGGTTGGGGTAAAGATCGGGATTTTCCATTGCATCGATCAATTTTTGACGGTTGAGAACGTTGACATTGAGGTGATGCGCGTTGCGATCAAAATAGCCGCCCAAAACATCAACCAAATTCTCAATGCGATCCTCGTGCGTTTTGCCGAGTGCCTCGGGAACGATGGAGAAGGTGTTGGAAATACCGTCGCGGCAAGAATCGTAGGAGAGCTTTGCAACCGAGGAAAGAGATGCCAATGCACCGCAGCACTCGCGGTTGTGCATGGGGTTTGCACCGGGAGCAAAAGGCTCGCCTGCACGGCGACCGTCGGGGGTCGCACCGGTCTTTTTGCCGTAAACAACGTTGCTGGTAATGGTAAGAACAGACAGCGTATGGATAGCGCCGCGGTAGGTGGGTGTTTCGCGCAGAGCCGCGATAAATTTATCAAGCAGCTCACGTGCAATTGCATCTACACGGCCGTCATTGTTGCCAAACTTGGGGAAGTCGCCCTCAACCTCAAAGTCGCTAATCAGTCCGCGCTCGTCGCGAATGGGACGAACCTTTGCAAACTTGATAGCAGAAAGGCTATCGGCAATTACAGAAAGTCCTGCCGCGCCAAATGCCATCAGACGTTCAACGTCGGTATCGTGAAGCGCGAGCTGGGTTCTTTCATAGGCATATTTATCGTGCATATAGTGAATAACGTTCATGGTATTGACGTATTCGTTTGCAAGCCACTTCATGTAAAAGTCGAGGCGTTGGCGAACCTTGTCAAAGTCCAAAATTTCGTCATCCATAACCGGCATTTCGGGGCCGATCTGCATATCGTATCTTTCTTCACGTCCGCCATTGAGTGCCATAAGAAGGATTTTGGGCAGGTTGCAACGAGCTCCAAAGAACTGCATTTGCTTGCCTACCTTCATAGCACTTACGCAGCAAGCGATTGCATAATCGTCGCCGTATCGGGGGCGCATGAGGTCATCATTTTCGTACTGAATGGAATCGGTATCGATGGAAACGCGCGCACAGTAACGCTTAAAGGGCTCGGGCAGTTTGTTGGACCAAAGCACCGTGAGGTTGGGCTCGGGAGCAGAGCCGAGGTTGTGGAGCGTGTGCAAAAAGCGGTATGCGTTTTTGGTGACCATGGGTCTGCCGTCTTCGCCAACACCGCCAACGGCTTCGGTAATCCACATCGGGTCACCGCCAAAGAGCTCGTTGTATTCGGGTGTGCGCAAATGACGGATCATGCGCAGCTTCATTACAAATTGGTCGATAAGCTCTTGCGCGCCCTCTTCGGTCAACGTTCCGTTTTGCAGGTCTCTCTCCATGTAAATATCAAGAAAGGCACCTACACGGCCCAAGGACATAGCCGCGCCGTTTTGCTCCTTGTTTGCGGCAAGATAGCCAAAATAAACCCATTGAACCGCCTCTTTGGCGTTTTGCGCAGGGTGAGAAATATCGCAGCCGTACATAGCTGCCATCTCCTTGAGCTTGCCCAAGAAGTCGATTTGCTTATAGAGCTCCTCCGAGAGACGAATGGTCTCCTCGTTCATCATTTTTTTGCCGAGCTCTTGCTTATCTTTTACCTTTTGTTCAATCAAAAAATCGATGCCGTAGAGCGCAATACGGCGGTAGTCGCCAATGATACGGCCACGGCCGTAAGCATCGGGAAGACCCGTGAGAATGCCTGTGTGGCGCATTGCGCGCATGGTTTCGGTATAAACGTGGAAAACACCGTCGTTGTGGGTGGTGCGGAAGCGGAAGGCGTTTTCAATCTCGTCGGAAAGGTGTGTTCCGTAAGCCTTGCAGGCAGTTCTCGCCATGCGAATGCCGCCAAAGGGATTGACCGAACGAACCAGGGGCGCACCCGTTTGCAAACCGACAATGAGTTCATCCTCTTGGTCAAGGTAAGCCGCAGGATAGGCGGTCAGAGAGGTAACGGTTTGGGTGTCGATGCCAACAATACCGCCGTTGTCTCTTTCTTCCTTCAATTTTTCTTCCAATTTTGCCATCAAACGCTTTGTGCGCTCGGTGGGCAGAGACAAAAATGTTTCGTCTCCCTCATACGGTGTATAGTTCTTTTGAATAAAATCTCTTACGTCGATGTTCTCACACCAATCACCAAGGTTAAAACCAACCCAAGCTTTTGCAAATTTTGCCATTCTTTATCCCTCTCTTTCTCGCTTCTTTTTGCTTCACGGACAACAAAAGGACAGTTTTGTTGCGTGCAAAACTGCCCAGACGGTCGGCATTCAAGTTCCCGGCTCCACGTGGGTTCCCCCACTTTTTCCGTCAGTCACACGGGAACGTTATTCTATGTTCTATATTATACCATTACTTGTTTGTTTTGTCAACGGGAAACGACAAAAAATGATTGTTATTTTTTGCACAATTTTACAAGATATTGTGTTTGAAAGAAAAACGGGAAACAAGATGTATTATTTGGGGCGATTTTGAGGCAACACGAAAATGTGCTTGTGGTGGGACAGGAGGACATCGCCATCTCAAAAAAACAAACGATTATCAAAAAATAAAAAAGGGCGACCGAAGCCGCCCTATATAAAAGCACAATTCATCGAACCGTCTGCAAAAACGCGGCAATTAAACCTGCATAAATTTTGTTCGCTTTGCCGGTTGTGTCAGAGCTTGGGTGAACCTTATCTACGTTATAGATTTCATAAGCGGTTACATCCTCATCAAAGACATAGTCCGGATAGGTTGCAGACATATACTCTTTGGAACCGGGAATGATTTTATCACTGTATCCAAGATATTTATAAATTTCAAAAATTGGGAAACACCAATCCTCAGCCAAGGATTTTTGCGCATCCACAACATTTGCATACGCCTTGTTATATCCGTTTTCATATTCGTAATTGCTGATAAACACTACACGCGCGCAAGGGTTGTGCTTGAGAATTAATGTCAAAATAAAATTAACAGCCCCCTTAAAACAGTTGCGATTTACCGAGGCAACAAATTCATCAAATCGATCAGCCGGAATATCAGATAGATCGCCAAAATATTTTTTGAGATTTTCATAATTATTGGCCGTCATATAAGTATCCTCTGCTAACAACCCGCTTTGGATGTTCTCGACCGTTGGCTCCAGCTCTATATCAATATTTCCATTTGCATCGCGATATTTCCAATCGTTGTGACCGTGATCGATTACAAACAGATCCGGCATCGGCTTTGTGCCGTTAAGATACGGGAGCAATTTGGTTTCAAACGAACCGGCTAAAATGCGTTTTTGATAACTTTCATCTAACGCTTGTGGCCACGAGGCATTTTTATCCAAAGCACGCAAGGTATCGTAATTTGCGATAAATGCATTCGCCTCTTCTAAGGTCATTGAAAGTGAAGAAGTTATATTGGATATGTTGGCACCGTTATAATCACCCGTGCTAACGTTTGCACGACACATAGAACCGCCAACAGCCTTCTGAAATACGGTTGCCCCAAGTTCTTCGCCAACCAAAAGCGGGTAACCGCCCGCAGGGATGGATGTGCAGCACCACCAAATACTTTTACCCGCCCAGTAGCCTTGTGTGGAATTCAAATTTGCGTAATCTTTTATTGTTTCAACCTTTGCATCGGAAACGTAAATATAAGTCGCCTCTTCCATAGCTTCAAAGGTATAAAAGGAATGGTTTGCATTGGAACAAATTTCAATAACATTACCGTTTGCATCGGTTCGTGCAAAGCCATAGGAGCCGCCTGTTTTCATAGTAACGGTAACATTAACGTATGGTGGAACAAGATATTTAGAATGCGTGGAAAAAGTCCCAAACGCGATCTGTTCTCCAACAGCTATGGATGGAAGAATATATCCTTCGCCTTTTTCGATGAACTCCATGGGTTTAGGAGTTGCAGATATATTGTCTGTCTTACCGTTTGTGACGGTAAAAGTGGTTATTTCACCATTTGTAAACGTAATAGTATACGTATCAACAAAACCTTCGCTGGAAGTCAAAGTAACAGATACGATCCCGTTGCCATCAGCACCGTCTTTACCGCCTGCTCCATCTTCTCCATTCTCACCGTTGATACCATCAGTACCATCCTTGCCGTTTTCTCCGTTGGCACCGTTTGTGACTGTAAATGTGGAAGAACTACCATCTGTATAAGTTATGGTGTATGTATCTATCAATCCGTTAGAAGAACTCAGTTTGATATCAACAATCGAACGAGGACTCTCCACAGGAATGAGCGAGCATCCAGTCAGAAACAAAAGTATAACAGTTAAAAACAAGCAGCCGATCTTTTTCATCATTGCTTCTCCTCTCATTTATAAAATTGCAAAAGCAATCCGTCTTATAAAACATCCTCCATCACAACTTTCAGCGGCTTCATGCCGCACTTTTCGTAGAAGCGCATAGCGCCCTCGTTGAGGCACCAAACGTTGAGGGTAACGGCAACGCATCCCTCTTTTTTTGCCTCGTCTTTAACGTGCTCGTAAAGCGCCGTACCGATGTGCTGACCGCGCTCGGTGGCATCTACGCAAAGGTCGTCGATGTAAACGGTTTTGCGGTCCATCAGCGAGGGATTATCTTTAACTTCTTCATAGATGCAAAAGGCGTAGCCGAGCACCTTTTCTTCGTTGTTCACTGCCACAAAGATGGGGGTATTGTCATTGGTGATGATGGCAGAAAGCTCCTCGTCGTTGTATTTTTTGTTGCCCAAACGAAAGATGTCGGGGCGCCCTTCGGCGTGAATGCGATGCACTTGATACAGGAGTGCATTGATGCCCACAATATCACACTCGTTGGCTCTTCTAATGTTCATATTTTCACCTCTCAAAGAAACGGTGTTTCATTTAGCCTCCCTTGTGTAAAGGGAGGTGGCAAACGTCGCTATGCGACGGGTGACGGAGGGATTGTAAAACAAAAACAACGCAAGAACAATCCCTCAGTCAGCCTCTCGGCTGACAGCTCCCTTTACACAAGGGAGCCTTTTGAAATTTCACGTTCCACAAAAAGCAGAAATCAAATTCATTTTTTATTACCCAAAAACCTCTGCCGCCGCGACGATGCGGAGCTTTTCCTCATCTACGTGGTCGCGCCCGTAGGCGTCGAAGAAGCGGTCTCTGTAAGCATCGGTGTGCAAATTGAAAGAAAGCGTCCACGCGCCCCAAAAGAGGTCTACGTGGCGGTCTCCTACGCCGCCGTCGCCAACGTCGATAAAGGAAGAAAACTCCCAACCGTTAAACATAACGTTTGGCAGGCAGTAATCGCCGTGCAGGAGCGTATTCCGCTCGAGCAAGTGTCCGTTTTTCTCAAGAACACCCCACGCCTCCTCGGCAGAAGTATATCCCCAATTATCAGGGAAAAGCGAGGTATCGTAGTTCCCTTCTTGATAGTTTTTTGCGGCACGCGCAAGATATTCGGACGTGTGGTCGCTCACGGGGCAACCCTCGGTAGAGCACTCATGGAGCATTCGCAGACGTTCCGCCAAAACGTCGCACAAGCGCTTGGGATTGCTTGTATAGAATTCGTGTGTGAGATCCTCGCCTTTTACGGCGACGGTCAGGAACCAATCCTTGCCGTTCTCCTCAAAGTAGTCAAGCACCTCGGTGCCCATTTTGCGAGAATGGAAAAAGCGTGTCATTTCCGCTTCGCGAGAGAGCGTTCCTGCGGCGGCAGATTTGAGATAGAGTCCGCCATCACGCTCGATAAAAAGCACACGTGCCTCGGGAGAGCAGCTGCTATCCCACACGGATGCGCCCGAAAGAAGTGGCAAAAGCCGATCGGGAATGTCTTTTGGGAGTGCTGTTAGTAAAGTTTTTTTCATAGCATAATTCAAACAATTCGTTTTTGGGGATGCCGCAATCGGCATCCCCTTGTTTTTTTATTCTTTTGCTTTAATAATGTTGATAGGCTTGATGTTGTGAATTGCCCAAACAGGCGCAAATGCCGAAACCATGGTTATAAGAACTACCAAAGCGAGGTCGACAATTGCCAAATGCGGGTAGAACTCGATGATATCAAACATACGAATTTCCAGCTCCATATGCGTTTGCATGGAGTTGAGCAAAATGGTATTTGCCACCGAGGTCGCACCCCAAATGCCAAAGCCGGAAAGTGCAATGATAAGAGCACCCACAACCAGCGGTTGCGCCAAAAAGATGCTTGCGATTTGAATGGTTTTGCCACCCAAGGATTTGATAATACCAACCTGATATTTGTGTCTTTGAATAACGTTGGAGCCAAACGCGCAAAGGTAAATAATGCAAATAGCAAGCAAGAATGCCTCAAACAAGCGGAACAGATCGGAGAAGGTAACGATCAGGCGGTAAAGCTTTGTAGCCATATCGTTCTCTACATTTTTAACAACAAAGTTGCGCTCGCTGGCAATATCGTTGAGGGTGGTTGCAGCGCGCACGTCATCAAAATAGATCGCATAGGGAGAGGTCATCAGGGGTCTTGCCGCCAAAAAGTCCTCTTCGTCAAGATAAACTCTCGAGTTGCTGCTATAAGTCAATCTTGAAACGTGGAAGGTGCGCTCGCCAAGAACGTCTTTGTTGCGAGAATAAAAGGTGACGGTAATATCGATGGGCGTAAATTCATCAAGGTTATCTTTGTTGTACTGCGTACCCTTGGAACCCACCATAGAGTTGTAGAGCGCGGTGGTGAGAACGGCTTCGCCCTTTGTTACCGAAACTTGATAGCCTGTATCGGGATAAATACGGGGAGAGGTGAGCGGTTGATACTCACCGTCGCCGCTATTAAAGCTGAGCGAGGCAGGAATGCCGATAGACAAATAATCAAGAGAGGTGCTCATATCGGCTATGTAATCGGTGGAGAAGGTGTAGCTTACGCCAAGCACGAGCTGTACGTACTCTGCAAAATGCAAAAACTCATCCGAGTCGCGCAATGCCTTCAGTCCGTCCTTATCCTCGTTTTCCTTCAGGGCGTCCATACGCGCCTTTAGGTCGTCGTATTTTTGATGGTAGCCGGTATCGATAATGGCATCAACAACACCGTATTTATTTCCTCCGGGGCTGTAGTAAACGCCAATGATAGAGTCATAATCCTTATACCGAGCGGAGTTGCCCTCCAAAATGGAGTCTGCCACGTAGTCGGTAATAATAATGCCGTTGTTGGGGCGATCGAGGCTTCCTTTGAGCACGCGGTTTTCAATATCCTCGCCAAACAAATGCTTTAAAAGCTCCATATCGCATTGCAAAACGCCATAGGTCTCGCGAATGTAAAAATCCGTTACGTTGCTTGCGGCATCATATCTTCTTTTTGCGCCAACGGTATCCGATACGCCGGTTTTAATAGGCATTGCATGATCGTACAAAACGTGCATGCGGTCACCGTAGACGGTGTTGCGGAATGCCGCAAAATCTTCTTCGGTGATGTGAACCAGCGAGGTAACGTCCAGCATTTTGGTTCCGCCGCTAATGGTAGCCTTTTGGTAGGCGATAACTGGCTCGTTGTTTGCGATCATGGAGTTGGAAAGCGAGGTGTTAACACCGTAATTGAGGAAGGATTGGAAGACCGCAAAGCAGGAAACGATCAGCGTTGCCGTAATGGCCGCCACCAAAAAGCGAGCGAACTTTCCGCTCATCATGGTGCGGGTGAGGAACATGGTCTTTTTGAAGGACATGCCCGAGTTGCGGCGCGAATAGGGACGACCGCGAAGCTCCATCTTTTTGGAATCGATACCGCGGAAGCCATCGTCGTTTTGAATGACCTTTTTTACGTCGCCTGCGCGAATGCCCTCAACCATTTCGTCGATTTGCTCGCCGGAAAGTGTCTTGTTGTAAGGCAGGACCAAGATTCCCTCTTCGTTTACGCTAAAGGCGTTGGAATATCCCTCGCGGCGAATATCATCGCGCACGATTTTTCCGTCACGAAGCTCCAAAATGCGGTCGGCATAGTTTTCGGCATCGGGAATGTTGTGCGAAACGATGATAACGAGCTTTGTTTTGGAGAACTCCTTGAGCAGGTTTAAAATTTGGCGAGAGTTGTCGGCATCAAGGTTGCCGGTGGGCTCGTCGCAAAGAATGACCTCGGGGTTTTTAACAATTGCACGTGCCATTGCAACACGTTGCTTTTGACCGCCCGAAAGCTCGCGCGGATAACGCGAAGCGTACTCTTGCAGGCCAACCTTTTGGAGCGCGTTGACGATGAGGTCGCCATGCTCGGCGCTCTCAAGGTCGAGCACCAGGGCAATGTTTTCTTCAACCGTCAACTCCTCCAAGAGGTGGAAGTCTTGAAATACGAAGCCGATGTGACGGCAACGGTAATCGTAAAAATCGTATTTTGTAAACTTGGAAAGCTGCTCGTTTTCAAAAAAGATTTCGCCTTCTTCAAACTCATCCAAGCCGCCCAAAAGGTTGAGCAGGGTGGATTTGCCGCTACCGCTCTTGCCGAGCACAAACACCATGCCACTATCCTCCAAGGTGAACGAAACGTGGTCGAGTGCCATGCAGTTTGTGCGATTTTTACTTTTGTAGATTTTGGTCAGGTCTTGTACCTTGATCATTGGTGTTTTTTCCTACCTTTCTTTCAATACGTCTTGTGAAGAACACGGAAGTCAAATGTTTTTGGCGCGGTGCGGTATCAGCTCGCAGGTGCCGTTTTGAGGAATTATGGAGATGTGGTCGGGTTCTTTGTGGACATTTGCACCGACAATCTCGAGTGTATAGGGTGTGCCTTTGTAATTGTATTCAATGGTATTTTCTGCCGCCTTGAGGCAGTTTGCACGTGCCGCCCAAAAACGAAGAATGGGGGCGCTGACGCGAATGCGATCGGGGAGGAATACCACCTCGCAGTCTTTCCATTTAACCGCCAAGGAGTCCTCGCCGCGACGCTCAACAGTGAACGCCGAAGCCTCACCGTCAATTTGAATACCGCTCTTGTAATTTTCGCCGTCATTCCAAAAAAGTGCATCAACAAGCGGCAAATTTTCATACACCGCGTCAAACGTGGTGCATTTTTTTGTTAAGTAATGTTCGGGAACACGGTCATCAAAGAGGTGCCACGAACGAATAAAGGTGCTGTTTTGAAAGCGGAAAAGGTTGGCGGAATACCCTTGGCAATCGTACCAAACCGATTGCGCGTCACTGCCTCTGTCCCAGTTGTCAAGGGCGACCACCGAGGTGGCAGGCGTTGCCGCGTAGGTCTTTTTGAACCACGCGCCCGCATCGCACATCTTCATTACAGAGACATCTTTTTGCTCTTTCAGCTTTTCAAGCTGCATGCGGAGCTGGGGTAAAAAGTCGGTGTAACCAAAGCTGTTCTCTTGACCGATTTGTGTAAAAGAAAAGCCAAGGTCTTCGTTTTCGTAGTATGTTCTAAAGAACCAATCCACGTTTTCGGGGTCAGCGCCAACCGAGCCGACGGGCTCCATTGTAAAGCAACCGCAGTGCAGGCGCGCATCCCACGCGTGGGTGAGGTACTTTTTGTTGTCGTAGTTGTGAATAGGGCAAGGGCCGAGCAAACGGAAAACGGGAACGTTTACCTGCTCTCCCTCGCTTTGTGCGGGGGTAAAGATATTCTTTTTGGACGGATAATAAGCTTGATTGAAATATCCGCCGTGGAGCGTGTAGGCATCGGTGTTGGTTTGGTCGCGGCAAATGGCAATGGCATCCACATCGTAATGCTCTGCCAAATAGTTGACCGTGTGGGTATCCATCAGCCAGCTTGCAACGGTGCGCGGATAGTAGCCGTAGACCTCTTTGAATTTTCGCATCGCCTCGTCGATGAGCATTTCGCGCTCGTGCGGCGTATACGCCATCGAAAATCCCGGCACGATGTGCCAATCCCAACGCCAACCGCGCTCGCTCTTGTAAGGCAAACCGCAAGCAGAGGTGAGCGGCTCGACGATCTCATACCAAATGCCAAGCTCGGTGCGCTCGGTTCCCTTTGTGCGGAACAGCTCCGCATAGCGCGGATCGCAAAGGACGTCGTATTGCAAAAGGAAGGTATTTTCAAAGCCAAACTCGTTGACCATTTCAAGCTCGCGGCACGTAGCATCAAAGAGGATATTTTCGCTATTCTCCATGCGCTCGTCAATCTGCCGCGCAAAATTCATAATGCTTGCAATTTTCATAAGGCGTCCTTTCCAATTAGTGAATGTAAAAGTTATTCGGTTTCTTCTTGGTTAGAATCAGCGATAGCCACAGTCATTTCCTTTTGCTCCGCCTTCTTCCCTCTCATCATAACAAAAAGGGTGACGGCGCTTGTAACGACCGAAATTGCATCGAATACTGCGGCAACGTAGAGTTGCAGTGCAAAGTGATAAATGATCCACGGAACAAAAGAAAGCGTGACGAGGAGTTTGAACTTGATGGGGTCTTTGACATCCATCAAAAGGATGTAAACGGTGCAGACCGCAACGGGAATGATGCCAAGCCAGCCTTGGGTATTGAAGAAGACCGTCATTGCGACGGATGCGGCAATGAGGATTCCCTTCCAAACGCGGTTTAGTTTTTCCTTATAGCAAAGGTAGTTTCGAACGCAGGAAAAAACGTTGTTGATGGCACCGGTTACGCCGCCCAACAAAAGCATGCTGGCACCTTGTATGAACAGTTGAATGATTTGCACCAAAAGTATATTTGATTTTTTCTTAATCGAACCTGACCCCACTTGTAGCAGGGCGGCAATAAAATCGATTGCGTTGGCGATTATAACGATCATTTGGTGGCTCCTATGGTGGAAAAAGATGATTTTGCGGTAGGCGGTTGTTTTGAGCAGGCGAAGAGTAAATCGCCCCTACAAGGTTAATTTTTTCTCGTCAGACAAACGACACTTCGGGCGTGGGTCAAGACTCCAAAAGGTCTCAAAATAGGTCAAAAATAGGGGGTGGAAACTCCAAAAGGTATATTTTTAACCTTTCTTTCTACGCTTTTCTACAATCTTTTTGACTTGTTCAATCGTTAACCACGGTTTCTTTCTGTGAATTATTTTGTGACAGTTAGAGCAAACAACAGCGACATCTTGAATCTTAGTTTTTTCGCCTTCTTTCATTTTTGAAACAGGCTTTTTATGATGCACTTCAATATAATCTTCTCCTATGTCACCATAGGTTGAAAAGAAATCAAATCCGCAAATTTCACAAAATAGTTTTCCGCTATGCTCTTGCTTGAATTTCTTTTTCGCCGCTTGCACAAGCATCGGGTTTCGCTCACTAACTATGTGTTGTTTTAACTGCCGTTTTCCCTCGCCATATTCGTCAACGGTGCTCTCAAGTAAAATGTTTTCATTTTCATCAAGCATACGCGATATATAATCGCTCAACTCAACGGATACTTTCTGCGGTCCTTGCGGAGCACACGACAGACCATTTTCAATTAAAAACAGCAAAGATAACCCTTCGTTATATATTTCGTTCAATAGCACGAGACGGCAATACTTATCTTTTTTTGCTTTCTCGTACTGCTCTATATCTTTCCAAAATTCTTTGTCATCTGTGATTTCATCAAAAGCCATATTTATGGCGGTAACCACCGCTTTATATCTAATCATTTGAACAGGCTTGGTACAATAAATGTAAACAGTATCACCTATTTTATATTTCGCTGTTTGATGCCAATCGATATATCCATTTTTCATAAATGACGAATAATGGTCATATACAGATGCATTGGCAGATATTAACCAAATCATAAATTTCTCCTAATGTCTTCGATATGTTATACCAAACTGCTGTAAATTGTATTTTCGAGCTTTGCTCAAAACTCACATTTGTCCCAAAGCAAAATTGGGGCATTTTTAAATTTTGAACACCGATTTTGGTAGGGGACGGCGCCTTCGACGTCCCGAGAAGCCTCAAATGCGCGTCACGGGCTGTCGTGGGCGCCAGCCCCTACGGGTTTTGCGGTTATTTTCTCGTCAGACAAACGACACTCTCGACGTGCCCTGTTCTCGGGAACATATCAACCGGCGTTACCTCTCCTATCTCGTATCCCAATTCTCTAAACAGCACGCAATCTCTTGCCAGTGTATCGGGATTGCAGGAGACGTAGACGATGCGCGAGAAGTTGCGCTTGGCGAGGTAAGTGATGAGTTCGGGGGTGCTACCCTTGCGAGGGGGGTCCATGATGACCGTGGCGCCCGATACGTCGCCATGGGCGGCCTCGGCACGCTCCAACAGTTTTTCGGCATTCGATGCGTCACCGCAATAGAAATAGGCGTTTTCAATATTGTTGCGCGCGGCATTTTCGGCGGCGCGAATGACGGCTTCTTCGACAATTTCAATGCCGATGACCTTTTTTGCATTCTTCGCCATTGAAAGTCCAATGGTGCCAATGCCGCAATAGAGGTCGAGGACAGTCTCGTTCCCTGTCAGCGCGGCGCGCTCGCGTGCAATGCCATAAAGCAGCTCGCAGGCGTTGTGGTTGACCTGATAAAACGCGCCTGCGGAAATGCGGAAGCGAAGTCCGCATAAAATATCTTCGATGTAATCGCGTCCGCCTATGCAACGGTAATCATCGCCAAGAACGACGTTGGTATTTTCTTTATTCACATTGAGCATTACGCTCTTAACAGACGGAAAATGCTCCATCAATTCGCGCGCGAGCGCATCCTCGCCCTTGAGGCGCGTGCCGTTGACAACAAGGCAAACCATTACCTCGCCCGTCTCGGCACCTGTGCGCAAATAGATGTGGCGCAAGTCGCCCTTGCCGCTCTCTTCTTCGTAGGCACGAATGCCTTGACGGTTACAGAACGCGCAAACGTAGTTGACAACCTCGCCAAAGATGGCAGGTTGCAGGGCGCAATCGTTTGCAGGAACAATACGGTGTGTTCCCGTGGCGAAAAAGCCTGCCACCATTCCCGATTTGCCATTGGCAACGGGATATTGCGCCTTGTTGCGGTAGCGTGTCAATTCTCCCGTATGGCGCAACTCACCTACGCGCACGTCAAAAAGTCCTGCTTTGCGAAAAGCATTCTCGACGTAGTCGCGCTTGAGTTTGGCTTCGTGTTCATAGTTTATGTGCTGATAGACGCACCCTCCGCATCCCGCGGCGGTACAAACGCCCTCGGTTGCGCGAAGTACCGACGGCTCTATCATCCTCTCAATTTTTGCAATGAGATAACTTTTGTTCACTTTGATGATGCGTGCATCGAGCACGTCATCCGTTACGGCATCGCGCACAAAAATGACCTTGCCGCGCGCGCCGTTCTTCTCTTCTGCATGTGCCACACCAAAACCGAGATTGTTAATCTCCTCAATGCGCACGCGCAAAATATCGTTCTTTTGCATCAGACGTAGAACTCCTTGCCGTTTTCGAGGCAGAGACAAGCCAATTTTGCACCGCAGTTGATGCGAATGACGTTGCCGTCTCGCTCGATTTTGCCGCTCTTGGTCACCTCTCCGCCAACAACCACAATGGCATCCTCCATTTCGGGTGCCACGGCATCGTCTGCGAAAAAGTCTTCGGGTTCGTAGTCCTCAAGGTCGGTATCGGCATCGTAGTTGGCAATGCCGCGGCTCATGAGAATATAGGTCTTGCCCTTAACGTTTGCTTCCTCGTAAAGGGTCATTTCGCTCAAATAATCGAGTACGCCCTCGCGTGCATCGGCATCGAGTGTGCGAAAACCGTCGAGCGTGGTTTGTCCGCCATTTGCGACCCACTCGGTCATCTCGGAAATATAGCTTGCATCGGGTGTGCCTCCGCCCTTGAGCATTTTGTCAAAGCCGTAGAGCATACGTGCGGCAAGATAATCGCGCGCGCCCGCAACCGCGTAAACGTTGGAGCGCATACTGATATCCTCAATCAGCTCCATCGGCTCGTCGCCAAAATCGACGGTGTCACCGAGAACGTAAAGTGTATCGCTATCGTTGATGAGAACGTTATCCATCAACTCCTTAAATTTTTGATAGTTGCCGTTGATGTCGGAAATTACGTAAGTCATATCTGTTCTCCCTAATATCAAACAAATTCTGCGGGGTAGCTGTTTACAACGTCTACCGTGAGTGTGCCGTCTGCTTCGAGAAGCAGAGCGCGAATGCGGTCGCATACGAGATTTTCGGTATAAAAGTGACCGCCCATAATGAGGTTCATTCCGCGTTCGGGTGCCTCGGTGAGTTGGTCATGCTTGAGCTCGCCCGTAAGATAGGTGTCCGCTCCTGCGGCTGCCGCAAAAGCAACCTCTCCGGCTCCACCGCCGCCCAAAAGCGCTACGCGAGAAACAGGCTTGCCTGCATTGCTGATTTGCACGCGGTCGGCACCGGTCGCATTTTTCACGCGCTCGGCAAATGCGCGCAGAGTGGTAGACTCGGCAAGTGTGCCGATGCGACCCATCTCCTCGCTATCCTTTCCAAAGGGCACAATTTCGCAAAGGCCGAGAGAATTGGCAAGAACGTCATTTACGCCACCCTCGACTGCATCGAGGCGAGTGTGAAAGCTCATGGCAGACACGCCGGAGACCAAAAGCTTGATGACCTTATTTGCAACCGCATCTCCGGGAGCCACCGCCTTGATGGGTCGGAAGATAAGGGGATGATGCGACACGATGAGGTCATAACCCTCGTCAACTGCCTTTTGGGCAACTGCCGCGGTAATATCAAGCGCCACCAATACGCGTTTGACTTCGGCTTGGTCATTGGCGCAAACCATCAGCCCGTCATTATCCCAATCGCAGGAAAGTGCGCGCGGGATTTTCTCTTCAAAAAACTTGTAAAGCTCACGTACTGTCATTTCAAGTTCTCCAATCTATCCTTCAAAAATTGCAGGACGCGATCCTCGTCGCTTGTGTCTCCCGTTTTGGAGGCAGCCTTGCCGCGACGTATCGCTTCCCAAACGCCAATCTCATGCTCGATAAATCCTTTGAGGTGCGGCGTTTTGTTTTGTATGTTCAATCGACCAAGGAGCAATTCCTCCTCTGAGTATTCTCCCTTTTTGCCGCAATAACGCGCGGCAACGGTCTGGTAATATCGTTTGTCTTCGTGTGTAATGGCTTCGCCAACGATCTCAAAGCCGTTTTCCAAAAGCCATGCGCGCAAAACGTGTGCACGCGTCATGGGTTGCAAAACAAGACCGATGCTCGCATTCTTGACCCAAGGAGCCTCGGAAAGAATGCGCATGATGAGCTCGCCGCCCATGCCAAAAATCAAAACGTCGTCGGCGCCGAATTCTTCGGCTCCGTGCAGTCCGTCGGTGCAAAGGGTTGCAATTTTTTTGGAGAGGTGCGCGGCGGCAATGTTGCGCTCGGCACTCTCAATGGGTCCGCGGTTGATGTCGCATGCGAGCGCGCGCGAAGAAATATGCTGCCCAACAAGATAAATGGGCAGGTATGCATGGTCGGTTCCAACGTCAATAACAGCGCCACCCTTTTTGAGATAAGGCAGAGCGCTACACAGACGTGCCGACGGAGTGGGTATGGTTTGCATAGGTCTCCTTTCGGTGGCGTTTGTTGTGAAAATAGGGTGCCGCACGCAAAGTACGGCACCCTTGTGCCAATTATTGCTTTTCAGCCAAGAACTTGTTGATAGCCTCTACCAGAGCGTCGGCATCGGTTCCGTGTGCAGCACAAGCAGCCGCAATGCTTTCACCGCGAGATGCAGGGCAGCCCAGGCAATGCATGCCAATGGCAAAGAAGAATTGCGCGGTTTCGCGATCGTAATCAAGAACGTCGCCTACGATGGATTGCTTTGTAACTTTCATTTTGCAATCTCCTTTCTTTGGGTAAACTTATTGTATATTTACGATATACAAAATTATTATAACCTATTTTATGCGCGATGTCAATGTCTCTTTGGTGATTTGTTGAAAAAAGCCGCAAAAAAATTGACATTACCAACCGCTCCCGTCTTGACAACAGAGAAAAAAACTGATATAATTTATGTTGGAGTAAAATGTCGCATTGACGGCAGAAAGGAGGTGTGCGCATGCGCCAAATATTGAGTGACGTCATAGCAAATGAGCGTCTTCGCGCCCGTCTTGGAGACGAAATTCAAGCCGGCAAGCTTTCGCACGCCTATATTCTTTCGGGCGAGCGCGGTTTTGGAAAGCACACCCTAGCCCTTCATCTTGCCGCGGCCGTGGCATGTGAAAATGCAAAGAATGCCAACACCCCCCTGCCCTGCCTTTCTTGCCCCACCTGCCGCAAAATTTTGGCAGGCAACTCCCCCGACGTCATTTATGTAAATCGCGGAGATAAGGCAACGCTTGGCGTTGACCCCATTCGCGAGCTCAGACAAGACGTTTATATTCCCCCAAACGATCTTTCGGTAAAGGTCTATATCATCGAAGAAGCGCACCTGATGACAACGCAGGCGCAAAACGCTTTTCTGCTCACGCTGGAAGAGCCGCCCGCATACGTCCTCTTCCTTTTGCTTTGCGAAAACCCTGCTCTTATGCTGGAGACCGTTCGCAGCCGCGCACCCGTTATGCGCCTCGAACCGGTAGAAAATGAGCTGATTTTAGAGCACATATGCAAAAAAGTGCCCGAGGCAAAGCGAATGCTGGAGAGCGACAGAGCCGCGCTTGAGGAGATTGTTGTTGCCGCCGACGGCAGCATTGGCAGAGCGCTTGAGCTGCTTGATCCCAAGCTCTACAAGCCCCTCTCCGACCGCCGCGAGATTGCAAAAACCTTTGCTCGTCTGTGTGCCTCCCCCAAGAGCACCGGTGAGACGATGCGCTTTTTGAACAGTCTTGGCGCGCGCCGCGATGAATTGATTGAGCAGTTGAGCTCTATTCTGCTTTGCTTGCGCGACCTTCTGCTTTGCAAGCAGACCGAAAATGCCCCCCTTTGCTTCTTCTCCGACAGAGAGGAGGCCGCCTCGCTTGCATACGCTTTTACCACCCCCGCGCTCCTTACGCTTTGCGATAGCGTGAGCAACGCCACCGACCGCCTACGCGCAAATGCAAACGTGCGCCTGACCGTAACCGCTATGGCGCAAAATTGCAATCTGCTCTGATAGACACCTTCCCCAAGACAAAGAAAGGAAACACTATGGAAGAAAACAACAAGACCGCTCCCGCGCAAAACGCGCAAGGCAACCAGCAACAGGGCGGTGAAAATAAAAACCGTCGCCGCAGAGGTCATCGCGGCGGCAAGAAGTACCAAGAAAAGAAACAGCGCGCGGCTGCCGCTGCGGCTGCTGCCGAAAACGCTCAAAAGAGCGAAGGCGCGCCTCAAAAAACCGAGAAAAACGCCGACACGGTGCAAAAAAACAACCCCGGCAAGGATAAAAAGCACGACAACCGCAACCACCATCACAACCATCAAAAGGGCGATAAAAAGCCGAACGAGCGCCCCCATCAAAAGGATAGCGCCCCCCAAAAAGAGGACCGCGAGCTTGCCGAATGGCGCGCAAAGATCGTGCTCAATTCCACGCCTGCCGCTCCCTCTGCTCCCATTGTTGAAGAGCCCACCGTTGACGAGCCCATGCCCGAATTGAGCAACGAGGAGCTCTTCTCCTCCCCAACCTCCACTCCCGTCGCTCCCCAAGAGGGCGAGGAAAAGGTCGAGGTCATCGGCATTCGTTTCCGCTCTGCCGGCAAGGTCTATTATTTCGACCCTCGCGGACAAAAGCTGAAGAAGGGCGAGTTCGCCATTGTTGAAACGGCAAGAGGCCCCGAGTTTGGCGAGGTCAATCTCGAAAACACCATGGTCAACGTTAGCGAGACCGTTACCCCTCTGCGCCCCATCATTCGCGTAGCAACTCCCGCCGACGTTGAACACAACGAAGAAAACCGTCAAAAAGAAAAAGACGCACTCGTCATTTGCCAACAAAAGATCGAGGCTCACAAATTGGATATGAAGCTCATCGACGTGCAATACGCCTTTGATAACTCCAAGCTCCTCTTCTACTTCTCCTCCGACGGACGCGTAGACTTTCGTGAGCTTGTTAAGGATTTGGCTTCTGTTTTCCGCACTCGCATCGAGCTGCGCCAAATCGGTATTCGCGACGAGGCAAAAATGCTTGGCGGCATCGGCTCTTGCGGACGTATGCTCTGCTGCACCACCTTTTTGCCCGATTTTGCACAGGTGTCCATCAAAATGGCAAAGGAGCAAGGCCTCTCCCTCAACTCGGCAAAGATCTCCGGCATGTGCGGACGCCTTATGTGCTGCCTGCACTTTGAGGCAGAAACCTACACCGAAGAGATCCGCCGCACCCCTGCTATCGATTCTCAAGTCAAAACCGAGGACGGCATTGGAACGGTCATTTCGACAAACCCCTTGGCAGGAACCATTCGCGTGATTTTCAAGGACTCCCCCGATACCCCTCCCAAGCAATATCACCGCAGTGAGGTCACCCCTCTCGGCAAGGCTTCCAAAAACAGCGAAAAGAAGGAAGAAGCGGCAAATTGATGCAGGCTTTTTGCCGACAAAATCTCCGCTTTTTCATTTTCTAATATTTTTTTTAAAAAAATATCAAAAAACAGTTGCAAAAACAAAAAATTGTGATACAATATAAGTATCCCAAATATTACAGGAGGAAATTGAGATGGCATACAAGATCAGTGACGATTGCGTAGCATGCGGCGCTTGCGTTGAAGCTTGCCCCATGGGCTGCATCACCGAAGGTGACGGCAAGTATGAGATCGATGCAGATACCTGCGTATCTTGCGGTGCTTGTGCTGAGGCTTGCCCTGTTGGCGCTCCCCAGGAAGCATAATACATCTTTGCTACCTAAGAGCGAAGCGGGCGGTACCCTTACCGTGCCTCTTCGCTCTTCCAATTCTTACAAGGAGTCGATGTATGACAGATCTTCCTCTCCCCCCTTTTCTCCCCACCCTTCTTGCCGAGGACGAACGGTTTGACGTGGTGAACGAACAGATCAAACTCATTCAAAAAAAGAACGGCTTGACCTTTGGAACCGACGCGTTCCTTTTGTCGGCCTTTGTAAAAAACGCGCCAAAGACACACGCGGTCGATCTTGGCAGCGGCACGGGAATTCTCCCCCTCTTGCTCTTAGCCAAAGGAAAGGTCAAGTGCGCTACCGCGGTAGAGGTTCAACCCTCTTTTGCCGATTTGATCGCACGCAATGCCGCACTTAACGGCTTTGGCGAACGGATCACCCCTCTTTGCGCAAACGTGCGCGAGGTTCGCCCCGAAATGATCGGCGGTGAGGTTGGCTTGGTGATCTCCAATCCCCCTTACATGAAATGCACGTCGGGCAGACGAAACGAAAGCGAAGAAAAATACATCGCACGCCACGAGGTTTGCGGTGACATTACAGACTTTTGCGCTTGCGCCGCGCGACTCTTCAAGCACGGTGGCAAATTTGTTTGCGTTTGGCGGCCCGACCGCCTGACAGATCTTCTTTCTGCCATGCACGAGCATCATCTTGAGCCCAAGCGCATGACCTTTGTGC
>JAGBSQ010000059.1 GCA_017631775.1 Clostridia bacterium
GTAAAGACCGTCATATTTGGTCTCGAGCTTTTCGTTGACCTTGACTTCCATATTGTAGACTTTAACCTCTACGCCATAGAGGAGCGTGTCGTCGTTTGCGGTACCGGGTGCGATTTTATCAAGCGCGTAGACCATTTCGATGATACCGTCGAGGATTCTCTTGGGAAGAACGAGGCTGAGGTCACCGGGAGTTGCGTTGAGAGTGGGAGTCACAAAGGACTCTTGAATTCTTTGCTTGGTGGAGCGTTGACCGCGAATAAGGTCGCCAAAGCGTTGCACGATAACGCCACCGCCAAGCATATTGCTCAAGCGCGCGATAGACTCACCGTAGCCGTTGGAATCTCTAAAAGGCTCGGAGAAATGCTTTGCAACAAGAAGCGCAAAGTTGGTGTTTGCCGTGTGCTTTGCAGGATCTTCGTAGCTGTGACCATTAACAGTAATGATGCCGTTGGTGTTCTCGTTAACAACCGCTCCGCGAGGATTCATACAGAAGGTGCGAACCTTATCGCCGTATTTGGGTGTGCGGTAAACGATCTTGCTTTCGTAAAGCTCATCGGTCAGGTGCGTGAAAACCTCTGCGGGAAGCTCAACACGTACACCGATATCTACACGGCTCGACTCGGTGGGAATGTCCAAATCTTGGCAAACGGTCTCCATCCACTTGGAGCCACTACGACCAACCGAAATGATGCACTTCTCTGCCGTATATTCCTTGTTGCCGCAGAAAATGCGGTAACCGCCATCCTCGCGTGCGATCTTCTCTACGGGTGTGTCGAAGAAGAAATCGACCTTGTCCGAAAAATGATTGTAGATATTCTCAAGAACGACATAGTTGATGTCGGTACCAAGGTGGCGAACCGATGCATCGAGGAGATGCAGGTCGTTTTGCATGCAGATCTTTTTGAACTTGCTGCCTGCGGTGGAATAGAGCTTTGTTCCCTCGCCACCGTAGAGCATATTGATCTCGTCAACGTACTTCATCAAATCGATTGCCTTTTGCTTGCCGATGTATTCGTAAAGCGTGCCGCCAAAATCGTTGGTAATGTTATATTTACCGTCGGAAAAAGCACCCGCGCCGCCAAAGCCGCTCATAATCGAGCAGGATTTGCACTCGATGCAGGTTTTGATCTTGTCGCCGTCGATAGGACATCTGCGCTTTGCCAGCGCGTGTCCTGCCTCAAAAACGGCAATTTTGAGCGAGGGATCAAGCTTTGCAAGCTCATATGCGGAAAAGATACCGCCGGGTCCCGCTCCAATAATCATAACATTGTAATTCATATCTATCCTCCAAAAAGGTTGATGACAGTAAAATACGGGCATTGCGCCCGTTTCCTATTTTATTATAGCATATCTTTTTGTGTTTGTCAAGGGGGTAACAAAAAGAGAAAAACGGTCACCAAAAGTGACCGTTAATTGTTTTGTTCGCTATCTTGCTCGCTAATTTGTTCGCAATCTTGTTCGTTGTTTTCTTCCTTGGAGGATCTGCCCTTTTTTCTTCTTTTTTGCGCCTTGAGCGCATCCTTTGCCTTTTGATACATATCAACCAGTACGCCAAGCGTATACTTATCTCTTGGGAAGATCAATTTGAGGAATCCGATCGCCATGGGAATGGTAATGATCTTTTCGGGCGTGATGGGGAGCCAAAGGAAGGCAAGATAAGTAGTGCCCACATAGAACATCCATTCAATATCGTAATAAGAACCTACGCCAATGAATATGTAGCACCAGCCGTTGGTAATCATCCACGCCAAGCCAAAACAAAGAAGAAAGCGCGGGTTAAGGAGAAATCCTAGCAGTTTTTTGATTTTATCTTTGACGTTCAGCTTCATCTGCTCTTTCCCCCTTTCCACTTTTTGGGATTCGCTATTTTTTATTATAGCACGGAATTTTTGAAATGTAAATAGAACGGCAAAACTTTTTTAAAAAAATTTTGCCGTTCTATAATGCGTCTTTGTTATTGAGGGTTGCCGTCGGCATCGGTTTTGACAACCGAGTAGACGTTGAGGACTTGACCGGGCAGAGAAAGCGCCACCTTGCCGTCAAACGAAATGCGCAAATGATCGCCAATCGAATACGCAGGACAGCCCTTGACGTTGGTGTTGACGATCAACCTTTCGCCAACGTAAAAGTTTCCATTGCCTGTGTTGGTGACCTCCATAAGGCAACCTCTCTCTTCAATTTCAATCACCTTGCCCGTAAAATAGGGGTTTTTTGTATCCAATTCACCGGGCGCCTTTTGGCATGCGCCAAGAGCAAGCAGGCACGCCAATGCCAAACCGACCAATAAAACTTTTTTCATAGCACAAAACTCCTCTTATTTGTCGAACTATATAGAGTATACCACAAAAATGTCGAAAAGTAAATAGGGCGACACATTTTTTTGCAGAATGCATCACCCTTTTTCATCCATACTGTCTATTTATTTTTTTGATTTCTCTATAATACCAAATTTGACAACTGCCGTCCTCAAAAAAGGTTTCAATTTCAAAAGTGAGCGCACCGTTTTTGTAGATCTCGTCATAGAGTTCTTTGAGATGGTCGGTCTGCCCTTTTGCCAAAACCCAACCGCCTTCGGGGAGTGCAATGCTAACGTTAGCACCCTTGATGCGCCCCTCTCTCAGACCAATGGCATAGGACATTTGCGCGCCGCGCCAATCATAGCCCAAGCCTTGCAAATTTTCAAGACCGTAAAGCTCTGCCATTTCGTCCCAAAACGCACCGATGGTATTGTATTGATCTTCGTTTTTCAAAGAGAAAACGCGAGAAACGCCCTCAAAAATCATATTGTATTACTCCTTGCCTTTGCGTTTATCCAACAATTGTATTATACCATAAAAACGGCAAAAAGTAAATAGGTCGGCAGAGTTTTTACAAATTGAACCGCATTGTAGGGGCGTGCATTGCACGCCCGCGGGCGACCATTGGTCGCCCCTACAAAGGCAAAACAACTTCCTCTTGGAGAATTGTTCGGGCGTTAAGAAAACAGTCCGGTGGACTGTTTTTAGCCCGAACCGCAAAGCTTGGCTTTGCGGGCCTCAATTTTACGAGATAATCAAAAGCCTTCCCCCACTTTCTTCAATAAAAAAACAAAAGCTCCACCATACAGTGAAGCTTTTGAATTTTGATAACTTTTGATTATCTCTTGGAAAATTGAGGTGCACGACGTGCAGCTTTGAGACCGTACTTCTTTCTTTCCTTCATACGTGAGTCACGTGTGAGGAAGCCTGCAGCCTTAAGGTCTGCACGGTAAGCCTCTGTATCAACTTCAAGAAGTGCTCTTGAGATACCGTGACGGA
>JAGBSQ010000060.1 GCA_017631775.1 Clostridia bacterium
CTGCTCCAATACTTCGGGGAGCACGTATCCTTCTGCCGCCTTTACCTTGTACCAAAGAGTTTGGTCTTCCTCTTTGAAATAGTAACCGTCAATTACCATTTTGAATTCGGAAGGATCGATTTGGTTGTTGGTTTTGATTTCGCTAGATTTTAAGCTCGGCCATGCGGAAGTTGCAGAACCGCTAAAACCGGAGACGCACTCAGCAGACTGCCAAAACGGCAAAAACTCCACCTCGTAGCCAACGTAGGTCTCGGGAGAGTTCCATGCAGTAGATGCCTGCTTGAATATGTAATCGCTAAAAGAGGTCCATGTCAATTCGCACTCGGGGAAAATAGAGGTTGTGGTTACGGTAACTTCACCGCCGGAACTCGACAGCTCCTCTTCTTCCTCAACAGAGCCTGCTGTGTTCGATTTGAACCAATCAGCTGAAGCATAAAAGCTCGGTGTCATAACAGACAACAGCATATGCACGCTCAAAAACAGTGCAAGTATTCTTTTCTTCATAGTCATTCACCTTCTCTGTTTGTCACTTTACTGTTTTACCGATTTACCGAATTCCATGCATCTAAAACAGTTGCAAATCCGTTTGCTTGCACAACGTATCCTTTTACCGAAAACATCGTTTCGGGGTAGCTTGCATACATTGCTACCGTGCCGTCTGAACTAACTTGAATTGTGCCATCCTTGATGAAATCGACGTTCTCCATTGTTGTGTTGGGTTCAAGCTCTTTGTAGTATACGTACAAATTTCCGTCATTCTTCAAAAACGTCCAGCCAGATGCAACAGACCACGAAAGCTGCCCTTGCGCATCTTTAAAATCGCGCCCACCGGTTACCTGCCAATCTTTCGCTTCGATTGTAACAAAAACGATGGTTGCAGCCTCACTGCCGCCAAAGCTGATTTGAATGCTTTTTTCAAGCGGAACACCGGGGGTAAAAACAAATTGCTTTTTACCGCTTCCCGATTCGGTAAAGGAACCCGTTTCGGTAACCGTCAGTTGACTGAACCGAATAACGCGCGCACCGTCGGAGCCGGAAGCACCGGTTGAATATCTTGCGTATAATCCCGACGTAAAGTGTGTAGATATGATAACAAGGCACAAGCAGAGTCCTGCCAACAGCATCATCAACTCGCCCCTGATAGACTTTTTCTTTCTTTTATCCACACTACCACCGCCTTTCTTTTTAAACATTTTAAATCATTCGAGCTTTACCGTGCAACAAATATTGCCCTTTGGGAAAGAAAAAACCTCCCAAAAGCATTTTTTGCAGGATATAGCTATCCTATTTACATTATAATAGTATATCGTAGCACTCTTTTGCCGATTTGTCAATACAAAATGCAATTTTTTCTCTTTCTTTACAGTTTTTTCACCTAATTGAAATAAAAAGTACGATTTTTTGCCAAAATTTTGCCCGGATAGCCAACTCTCCGTTTTTCAATTAGAAAATCAGCGTATCGACCTCACCCAAAAGCTGTGCCAGCATTTCTTTGCATCTTGCAATTCTCACAGGGCTCAATTCGTCCTCGGGGCGCAGAATGGCGCGACGAAGAATGCGAGTGTAACCAACGATCATTGCTTTTTTCATAACCTCTTGGCAGAATGCTTCATCATCGGTGCCAAAATACATCTTCAATGCGGCATTCCAAAATCTTCCGGCGGTTTCGAAATGATAACCGAAGAAGTTGAGCATATTTTGGTGATCGAGCTCGGAATAGCCTACAAGAGCATTGAACATGGAAGCAAGCTCAAACACGGGGTGTCCCATGCAGAGCGTATCCATATCGATGAGGAGAGGCTCGCCGTTTTGCACCATGACATTGTTGGTATGATAGTCACCGTGCATCAACGTGTTTTGCTTGGGAACAGCCTCAACGAGTGCGCGCAGCTTTTTGCTTTGCTCCTCGGGAATATGAGGGGTTACGATGTCTACCCAACTAAGAGCGGTTTCTCTCATATCGGGCACTTCACCGTCCTCAACCGTGATGGCGTGAATGGATTTGAGCATATCTACGTAGTACCCAAGTGCTTCGCTGAAATCTTCCTCGTTCTTGGCGATCAGCTTGGATACACTAACGGCATTTAAAAGCTCGGTAACCGTGCCGTAGCCCTCGCCTACACGAACGATGCCGTAAGGAATAGCGGTGTTGATGCCGAGAATGAATGCACGTCTTGCGTTTTCGCGCTCTTGCTTGATCTCGGGCAGCGAATCTCTGGTAAAGTAGGTCTTAACGATGGTTTCCGAATCGTAGCGATAAACGGCACCGTTAGCACCCTTTGCAAGAAATTCACAGCCTTCAACGCTCAATCTTTTGTAGGCCTTTTCAACCGTAACCATATCGGTAAAGCCGGTCATATCCAAAATCTCGTAAACGTCGTGAGAAACGTTGATGATAGCAAGATCGGGATCTTCTTTTCTCAGTCTCAAAATAACGCGCAGACCTGCGGAAGAAATGTATTCCAGGTTGTCTGCATCAATTACAGTGTGCTTGCCGGAGTTGTCATTTTTAATGTTGAAAATTTCTTCTTCTGCCTGTGCCGCGTTGGAAGCATCTACTCTGCCTGCAATGGCAATATACAGAATATCTTTGTCGATGCGATATGTAATATTCATCTTATACTCCTTTTCCAAACACCATTTCGGTAAGCGCTTTGTACTCGATCCATGCAGAGGTATGAGAGATGCGCTCGGTCAATTTTAAAATAGAGGTGTAATACCAAGCCTGCTCGGCCGTGCTCTTTTGGTTGAACCTTTGCCACATGGCATCGCCTTCAACCTTCCAATCGCGGTAGATAGCGCGCATATTGGCAAGCTTATCTCCGATCCACACGATCAAGACACCAAGGTCATCGGTGTTCTTCAAAACCTCAAGCGACTCCTCTTTGCGAATGCGCCAGGTGTCTGCCGCCGGCAATTCCTCACGCTTGTTCTCGGTTTCGGCTTCTACCAATTCGCGAACGCGTTTACCAAACTTTTCTTCAATCTCCTCAATGGTAATACCGGCATCTTCTACTACATCGTGGAGAGCCGCCGCGGCGATGAGATTTTGATCATCGGACATAGTGCCAACAATAACCGCCGCCTCAAGAGGGTGCAAAATGTAGGGGGCATCGCTCTTTTTGCGGCGCATTCCGTCATGCGCCTTTACCGCAAATGCGATAGCTTCACTTGCAAGCTCCATTATTCAATTACCAAAATATCAGCAAAGCCGGTCATTTCAAAAACTTCCATAACAGCCTCGCAAACGTTTGTTACCTTCATAGAGCCGATCTTTTGCATCTTCTTTTGTGCGCCAAGAAGAACGCGAAGGCCTGCGCTGGAAATATACTCAAGGCCCTTGAGGTTGAGAACGAGATTTTTAACGTTGCCGATATCCTCGCTAATAGCTTTATCCAATACGGGTGCGGTGGTGGTATCGAGTCTGCCTGCAAGCTCGATAGTGGTTACTTCTGCATTTTTCTTAATTTCGATAGTCATATCTGTATATCTCCTTTAGATTTTTTTTGTCATGGTTAAAATGTTTTCGCCGTTTTCGTAGGCGTAGGTTACCTCGTTCATGGTCTTTTTGGTAATAAAGATGCCAAGTCCGCCGATTTCACGATCCTCGGCAGAAAGCGTAATGTCGGGATCCGGCTTTTTCAAGGGATCGAACGGAACACCCTTATCTGCCATGCGGAAGGTTACGGTGCGACTCTCTTCATCAAATCCAATGCCAAGGGTCATGTCTCCCTCACCGTCGCCGTAGGCGTAGTGTGCAACGTTAACGAATACCTCCTCGATGGCAACGCAAATTGCCGTTTGAACCTTCATGGGGCATTCGTAACCCTCAAGTGTTTCTTCTACAAAGCCAAGGACGTCATTCAGCGCGTCAAGCTTTGCGGGAAAGGTCTTATTCACCGTATGCACACCTCCTTGTTGGGGTTTGAAATCGAACATCAACATAGTAATATCGTCAAACTGCGGTGCCTCGCCAACAAACTCGTCGATGTTGGATTTGAGAGCCGGCAAAAGCGTAACGGCATCTACACCTGCATTTTGGTTCATAAAATCAAGCAATCTGTTCTCGCCATAAAGCTTGTTTTCGGTATTGGTCGCCTCGGGTACACCGTCGGTATAAAGGAAAAGTCTATCCCCGGGAGAGAGTGTGAGCTCGCCCACACGATAACGTACACCCTCCATGCCTGCAAGAACAAAGCCTGCACGCGTTTTGAGATACTCGAAGCTGCCGTTTGCCCGTTTGAGAAGAGGCGGATTGTGGCCGGCGTTTGCAAACTGCATTTTTCCGGTGGGGATATCCAAAATACCCATCCATGCGGTAACAAACATGCCCGACTCGTTGTTTTCGCAAAGCTTTTCGTTTGCCTTTGTGAAAATATCGTTTACTGCCATGCCGCTCTCTGCCAGGTCTTTGATAATGGTTTTTGCCGTCATCATAAACATAGCCGCGGGAATTCCCTTGCCCGAAACGTCGGCGGCAAGGAATGCAACCGTTGTGTCATTTAACTTGTAAAAATCGTAAAAATCTCCGCCAACCTCTTTTGCCGCAATCATTTGTGCATAGATGTTGTAATCTTCACCGTCCGGGAAGTTGGTGGGAAGAGCCGAAAGCTGAATTTGCTTTGCATATTCCAGCTCCTTATCAATACGTGCGGCTGCCTCTGCAATGTAGCGCTTGAGGGTGGAGACCGTTGAGTTGATATCGTCCGAAAGCGATGAGAACTCTTGATTGGAACGTACGTCTACGGTAACGTTGAGGTCACCCTTGGTGATCTTTCCAAGGGTATCGTTGATTTTTTGCAGGTTGTTGATGATAACCTTTTTAATGAGTATGTAAATAAAGACGAACAGCGTTGCAAAAATAATGACCTGCATAAAGATGCTGGTATAAAGAGATGCATCACGCATGAATACCGCCTCAGCCTTGGGCATTGCGGCAATAATGCAATAACCTTCAACAAACTTAAATACGTACATGTATCTTTCGCTGAGCTCGGTCTTGCCGTCTACAATGTTTGCCTCATAAAGGGATGTTGCGGTTTGACCCTCTTTCATTTCCTTGGGGGGATCAATACCGATTGTGCTGATATGCGCGCCCGAATAACCGTCATCAATAACAATAGAAAGGGTCTCGTCAAGCACAGCAACAAAGCCGTTTGTGCCTACGTGGCGGTTTTTGGTAATATCAACCACAAACTCATCGAGCATGGTATGGAATTGCTCTGCATCATAACCGACTTGAATAAATCCGTCACCTTCGAGATTGACGGCGGCATATTTTCTCCATACAGAGCCATCCTTGCCGCGCGGACTGTACTTTTGAACAAAAGAAGATTGCTTCTTTAAAACGTCAACAAACTCCTTGGATTGTTCCTTGGTGTTCATATCATAATCGATGCTGTCGGACTCTGTGGATTTATAAATAATTCCGTTAGAGTTTACAACGTTGATTTCGATAATGCCGTTTCTGCTTGCGATATCATTAAGAGAAGCTTCGGTATTATTTTCGTATTCTTCCTTAACCTTTTTTGCAATTTCAAGAAGCTGTGCATCGGATTTTTCGGTGATGTCGGCTTCTACGTCATTGATGGCGGTGGTAAATACCTCTTGGGTCTCGATCTTTACCATGCCGTTTTGCAAAATGTAGGTAAAGGTACTGGTAACCAAATATGCAATTACGATACACGCCAACAGCCAACGCTGAAAGGTGCTGGAGATTTGCTCGTTGTCTCTTTTTAACCTAAAGCGCTCGTGGCTGAGCAAGGAAACAATAATAATGGCACAGCCAACCGCAACCGCGTTGCCGAGTATCATAGGACCGGTAGCGCCCTTGACAAACTCGAAGGCTTGCGAGGAGTTATCCATGTTTGTAACAAAGATCAGGATCATGTGGATAACCTCGCATGCAACCGCAATGCACACGCCATAGCCCCAGGTGGGCTTTTTGTTATCGAACATCAGCTTTCTCAGTCCTGCCGCCATAAAGCCGGCAAGAATGGTGGCTATGCTACATGCAAGACGCGTGTAGGTGCCGCCTCCCCAATAAACCGAGAACCAACGGTAAAGACCGCCGATAAATCCCGAAATGATGCCTGCAGGGGCACCGAATATAAGACCTGCGGAAAGAGGAGCCGCATCGCGCACGTTTACAACGGCGCCAAGCCACTCAACACCGTAGCTTGATGCAAAAGCCGATACACCGCCAAAGAGAATACCTGCGATGATCTGCTTGGTCATATACGGCATCTTTTTTACAGGAGTATACTTGTCAGCCAAGTAAACACAAAGCACAAGTATGCAGTTGAGCAATATTGGAACGATTAATTTCATTTATACCCCCCTTACTGCAAGCCAAGCAACGTTTTTGCAAAGTCGCCAAGAATTTCGCCTGCAACGGCAAGTGCCATAAGCAGAACCATGTAAAGCGTCATGCTGCCGCTGTTTACCGATTCTTTGCTAATGTTGTAATAGAAATTAAACTGTCCCTGCGCGCTCTGCTCTCTTGTTTGTTGCCATTGGTATGTAATCACATCGTCGCAATCATAATTCTTGGGGAGATATTCGTTGTACAAATTCTCTTCCAAGCGGCGAATGCGGTAGCAACCGGCATCGTTGAGCTCGTAATCCTCTGCGATAGAGAGTGTGATGACCGCTTTTTTCAGCTTTTGACGGTGGAATGCACCAATGCGAGTGATTTGCTCGGGCAAAAGTCTGGATTCGTTGATGCGAACCGAGTAGCTGTACTTTTCCGAAACAACGGGGGTGGTAATCAGATCGCGCAATCTTGTCAGCACGTTTCCAACGTCAACGCGAGACTTGAAGATCTCGTTGAGAGATTCGTGCGGCATACGCCAAACAAAATATGCCTCGTCGTTATCGATAAAGGGCTGTACCTCGTCAAAGCGGAAGCTCAAAAGCGTACCCTCTGCCAAAGGCTCTGCTTGATATTGCAGTGCGCTGATGTGCACGATATCAATGGTCTTGCCGTTATAAGCGATCTCGGAGGTGTATTCATTTTTCTTATAGTCTACAATGCAAGCTGCGCTAAAGGTTGCCTGCAAAACCTTTGTATCATTGAATTGCAGCGAAACGTCCTCGATCTCATCGGAAGTAACCGCAAACGGAACGTATACGTGCAAAGCCTTGCTGGCCTTAACACCGCGAATGCGAACGGCAACGTCTACGTAGCTTTTGCCTGCAGGATTTAACCAGTCGTGAATATAAACGGTACTTACGTCATCACCGTCAACCCAAACGGCCCATCCGTCATCGGCAAACTTTCTTTGTTTTTTGGGCATTTTCTTTTCCCCCTTATATAATCTTTCTTCCCGCTACAAATTTAGCGGTCACATTTTTCTCATCTAAGCCAAGATAAACCGCGCGCTCCATTCGCTCTGCAAGATTGAGATCCTGCGGATGAGGCAGAACGCTGTCGTTCATTACAACGGCATCAAATTCATATCCTTCCTCAAAGCTGCCTACTTTGCCAAAGAAGGATCCGCCGCCCTTGGTTGCCAAATAAAAGGCCTCGGAGAATACCAATGGCTTATATTCCTCATTCACCATTCTGAAATACATTTTGGAAACTTGAATGGCATCGGTGATCGCGCGGAAGATCGAGTCGCTGTGTCCGCCGGCAACGTCGCTGCCAAGACCGATGTTGAGTCCCAAATCCAAATATTTGCGAATGGGAGCTATGCCGGATGTGAGGTTCATATTGGAGGCAGGACAGTGCGCAACGTATACGCCGTTTTTGCGCATCAGCTCAACCTCTTCATCTGTTGACCAAACACAATGCGCCATTACCGTTTTTACCTCGGTATCGATATCATCGTTTTTGCCAAACAGATCGTATTCGTTATAAGAATCGCCGTAAAAGGGATTGTTGGGGCGCAGGAATTTTACAAAATCAATCTCTCCCTTGCTCTCAGACAAATGCGACTGCACGGGAATGCCGTAAGCCATTTGGATCTCGCGGAGCTCCTCCATCAATTTATCGGTGCAGCAAGGAATAAAGCGAGGTGTGAGAATAGGCTTTGTGTTTTGAAATTTATCCTTTGTTGCATTGATCCAACCAAAGGTGGTGTATGCCGAAATATCGGCACTCGCCTCGGTGAGAGCCTCGCTCGCTTCTCTATCCATATTCACCTTGCCAACGTAGCTGACAAGACCGCTTTCCTCCATCATCTCCATCAAAAGCTCGGTGGCATAGCGATGGCGGGTTGCAAAAATGCAGCTGCGCGTGGTAGCGCCCTTTTGCAGGGCCTCCACAAACATGCCGTATGCCTTTTTGGCGTATGCGAGATCCTCGTATTTTTCTTCCTCGGGGAAGGTATAGCGATTGAGCCAATCCATCAACTCAAGATCCATGCACATACCGCGAAAAGCGTATTGCGGTGCATGAACGTGAAGATCTACCATACCGGGGAAAACGAGTGCATCACCAAAATCATAAAGCGGCAAAGAGGCATATTCCTCGGGCAGGACTTCAAACACGCCCTTGCTAACACCCTCTACACATACCGCATAGGCATTTTGATGCAGGTCAAGCTCTTTTGATTGAATTGTTTGGCATATATTGCCCTTTATTACAAAGCTATTTTTCATAATTCCCTTTTTACAAAATTATTTTTGATAAAATACGGTTATCGGCTTTTGGCATCGGTTTGATTTGAAAAGCCGATAACCCCGAATATAAAAACCAAATTATTCTTTATTGTCTATTGGGTCGCTGATTAAAAACGTCTTGCGTCGAAGTACAGTCCAACGGTCTCCAGGTATTCTTCCCAGTTGAACTTAAGTTCAACGTCGTACTTATCAAGCGCTGCGTTCAACTTTGCAGCTTGCTCAAAAATCGCTTTTACTTGAGTCTTTTCTTCGTCGGTGTATTTTTCGTAGTTGTCGAGCATATCCTCTACAACTGCCTTAAATTGCTTTAATAACTCTTTCTTTTTTTCTTGCATTTTTGATTACCTCCAATTGTTTGTTCTTTGGCTTTTATATTTTTTCTTGTTTGGGTGGTTGATAAAAGGACGAACGTCAACGGTCAACCGGGTGTCTTACCATTGCATAGTGCATAACGGGAGAACCAGGAATTTCTTCTTCCTTCATCAGTTCAAATTTATAATGCTGATAGTATGCTACGTTTGAATCCTTGTTGGTCTCCAAATAAGCAACCATGCGCTCATCATCGCAAAATTGCAGCATGGGGCGCAACAGCTTGCCGCCTATGCCCTTGCCTTGCGCATCCTTTTTTACCGAGAGATTGTACAAATACCAATCGTAGTTGTCGGTAAATTCTTTTTTGAGGTTCATGGCATAGTTTTCGTAGGTCAAAAGTCTGCCAATGATGCCGGGGCCGGAGTGAAAGATCAATTTAAGACCGCCGTTGAAAAGGAACGGCAAGGTCTTGCTGCCCGTAAAGCCAAAGGGCAACCAAACGGCAAAGCCGTTCATCTCCTCGCTGTCGGCATAAATAACAGCATCCTCGGTCATGGTTCTGAGCGAGATCTGCATAATCAGTCGGGAGGCCTCTGCATCGTATTTGCCCTTGGTCAACCAATTGTGCAAGGGGTAGTTTTCATATGCGCTTGCCGCAATCTCTGCCAAACGGTCGAGATCCTTTTTTTGTACAATATAAAGTCCGGCTTTTTCAATCGCTTTTTTTGCAAGCGGAATTTCAATTTTTCTAACCAGTTTATCCATAGTAACCTCTGTCAATATTCATTTGCCTTTTAAGGTCGTCAAGTTATTTATTTTCCTTTTTCACTTTGTCCAAGCCGAGGAATGCAAAACCAACCGCCACAAACACAACGGCAAGAATAGCAACCCACATCAGCACACCGGGAACGCCCTGCTTATCGATGTTAACGAAAAAGTAAGGATAAATGAGCGGCGTGGTGGAGTTGGGGGTAGGCGTGAGAATAGAGGAGTCAAAGCGCAAAATAGCGGCATGGATCAAAAGGAATACCGCATAAGCGAGCGGAAAGCCTGCAGATGCAAGCGGATAATACCATTTGCAATTTTTGCGCTCGTAAAACAAGAACCAATCTGCTATATACAAAATGGGAAGGACGACGTGGAAGAGCAGGCTTCCAATACGCCAATTCAACTGCGGGTCTCTACCCTCCTCACCTGCCAACATAATGTTGAACACAAGAAAGGTGAGCAATATGCCAAGCATGCCAACAAATTTGAGGAGCGGAAGAGCCGTAACGTAGCTATCCTCCTTCTTTTTTGCCGTTTGGATCAATGCGGCAAGCATAACACCAAGGCAAAGGAAATTGCTGATGTTTGTAAAGTAAACGTAAAAATCCCAACGAAAGAGATTGACGTTATCAAAAATGCCAAGGCAGGCAATACTACCTACAAGACCGAGTGTGCAATAAACGGTTTGAAAGATCAGTTGTGTTGTTCTGCTTTTGATCATAGCGCTTCTCCTTTTGGTTATTTGTGACTTGTAAAGTGAAACGAAGGCTTCTCCATCAACCGTTACGCAAACATTCCGCGTGCAAAATTTCAAAGCGGCCTTTGTTTTGCACTTCGATTTTTTGATTTTGGGAGATCATCCATTTTGCCAAATCGCTAAACGTAGAAATTGCCACAAGTTTTACTTTTTCCTCGGGCAAGGAAACCCCAAAATATCTTTTGAACTTGGTGGAGCAGTTTTGGGTCATGCCCACGGTGTAAACGCGCTCGTCGTCGATTGCCTCGTTGTTTAAGCTGATAGAGACCACGCGGCAGCCGCACTCTTGATAATTTTTTACGTCAACCGCAAGACCAAAGCCTTTGCTGTATTGGAAGGTGCCGTTCATAACGGAGCCGTCCGGCTTTAGAGAGAACAGATATTCGAAGGCTTGGCGCACTTCTCTTCCCGTCATGGTTACGTTAACAAAGCTATCATCATAGGGATACAGCTGCTTCAAGGTCTCCAAGGTGACGTTGGGACCGCAAGACTTTAAGCGAATGCTTCCCGATTGCAAAATGACAAAATCGGGCTTGTAGATGTCCAAAAAGGCATCTGCTATCAGGTCTCCAAGATCTGTTTCTTCCACGCGGCTCTTGTGCTCGTACCGCTCTGCAAATTCGCAAATATAGCAATCCTTGGTTAGGGCATGTCTGTCATACAAAACCTTATCAACATAGCCGTCAGCCTCGCTGTCAAACTCGCAAAGCGAATCGTTCAATTCAATCAGCTCCCATTGATAACCGGCAATACCGCCGTTTTGCATATCCACATCCAAATCGAGTCTGCCAATGTGTGTCATGCCGTAATTCGATTGCACAATGAGCATGCCGTTGACAACTTCCTCTTTTTGCATTTGAATGTGGGAGTGTCCGCCAAGAATAACGTCAATCTTTATATCCTTTGGCATTTCCTCTGCCAACTGTCTGTCCCCTTCAATGCCGTAGTGAGACATGATAACGGTCAGGTCAATTTTCTCGTCCTTGTGCTTTTGGATCTCTGCGCGAATGGCCTCGTAGCCATCTTTGTATGCAAGCATTGTTTTGCAGAACTCGTCTGTCATCATAGTGTTCATGTAGTGCTCGGGAACAACGCCGATGGCAAGAATTTTAATGCCGTTTACTTCAAACACGCGGCTCGCTTCAAACAGCGGACGCTCAAGCTGTTGCACAATCAGGTTCGCGCACAAAATGGGGGTTCTGATGCACTCCTTAAACATGAGCAGGTGTGCCAGTCCGTACTCCATTTCGTGATTGCCGAGCGACAAGGCATCGGACATAATCAAGTTTAAAAGCTTTACGGTGTTAATGCCCTTGCTGCATGCATTTTGAATGTTATCCTGCAAAATATCACCGCAAATGGCGCAAAACACGGCATCCTCTTCCCTGCGAACCTTTTTGATGTAGCCCGACAGCAACGAAACGCCGCCCACAAGCGTGTAGTCTTTTTCAATTTTAAAGCTGATTTGCCCGTGAAAGTCGTTTGCGTGCAACACCGTTAGTTTTTTTGTCTTGCTCATAAAAACCCTCTTGTAGTAAACTGTATAACTTTTAGTATATTATATTAAATATCGCGTTACAAAAGTGTTACAAAAAAAGAAGTCGGCAGAAATTTTCTGCCGACTTGGAAAATTATTTTTTGAATTGCAGCATGGCACAGGTTTCCTCTGCCCAGCTGTATTGGGTCATGTATTCACCGCGAAACGCGGGCTTACCTGTTTCAAGATACGTAACGTAATCGCACCTGATCAGGCTTGTATCAACGCGGTAGCAAGGCGTTTCATGGCACAAAACGTTCTGTGCCCCAACCGTTTTGAGGGTGTTTTTTAAATCTAACACAAGTTGGCGCAAATACGCCGCGTTCTTTACATCGTCCGTATCATCGGGAAACAAAACCGCACAAATTTGCTTTGCCGTCATTCCTGCACCGTTTCTATCCACAAGAAAAGCAAACAATTCCTTGGATTTTAAGCGTTTGAAGACAACTTTTTCATTTTGGGCATAAACCTCAAAGTTGCCAAAACACTTGACCGTAAGCAGTTTTTCTTTTTGACGCATGCCTTTTATATTGTCGATTTCCGCCGGTACATCCTCAGCGGAAATAGGCTTCATCAAATATCCCGATGCGTGCAGCTTGCATGCAGGGATAGCATATTCCTCGTAGCCGGTGCAAAATACGATTTTGCAGTTGGGACGAACGGCAAGAATTTTTTCGGCTAACACAAGTCCGCCCATACCGCGCATATTGATATCCAAAAAAGCAACGTCAACAAAATTGCTTGTTGCAAATGCAAGCGCTTCTTCACAGTCCGAAAATTTGGTAACTTCTCGAATATCGGGAGATGCTTCGATTGCCGCGACCAACGCGCCAAGCATCAACGCTTCATCATCAACTGCTATTGCAATCATTTGCTTACCTCCTTGGGAATTTTAATAAGCACCTTGGTACCAACACCTACCGTGCTTTCGATTTCGAGCGTGCCGTTTACCATTACCTTAAGTCGTTCACGAATATTTCTCAGCCCTACGTGCTTTCTTTCGTCTAACAGTGCGTTTGTATCAAAACCAACACCGTCATCCTCTACCAAAATACAATAATGCGTGTCGGCTTCATAAGAAACTACGCGAATAGATCCGCCCTTTGGCAATTTCATTAAACCGTGTTTGATTGCATTTTCGACGATAGGTTGAACCGTGAGAGCGGGAATACTAAAATCCTCGCAATTCATTTCAAAAGTGAAGGTCATATCCGGGAAGCGTACGTTTTCAATGCTGATGTAATGATGAACGTGCTCCATTTCCTGCGACATCAAAATCGGCTTTGGATTATCCAATTCGCCAAAGTTTCCACGCAGATATTTTGCAAAGTTGTGTACGAGTTCCCCCGCTTTGGGCGGATCAAGCTTGCAAAGTTGCTCGATACTGCCAAGCGTATTGTAGATAAAGTGCGGACGAATTTGGCTCATCATTGTAGAAACACGGCTTTCGGTCAGCTGTGCATTGAGGGTCATTTTTTCCAATTCCAACTCTTTTGCTTTTGCTGCGGCATTGATCTTTTGCGGAATAAGCTTGGTCACCATAACAATGGAGACAACAAACAACACGGTAAAAGCACATTGCGATACCACGCCACCCTTCCAAATGCCGTACCAAACGCCAATGACATCGGCGGCAAATGCGACAAGGGGTAAAAATGCTCCTGCCAGCAACCATTTCTGTTTTGTTAGCGAAATCGAAATTTCTTTTGCAAGGCAAACGGAAAGCACAACATTCGCTATCATCTGTACCACAATCCACCAAACCCACAAATCATAGAAGAGTACGTCGCTCACAATCGGAACAAGGAAAATTACAGCGTTTGCCACGCCGAGCATAATGACAGTAAGCTTTCCTATCTTTCGCGTTTCAGAGAGAATGCACACTATAAGAATTGCAAGGAAAAACATATAGAACATCATTGAAGCGCCCAAGATCGTAGTATTGGAAACGATGAATTCGCTCCAAAACGCAACGCCGTCTGCGTGATACGCAAAATAGATTCCGGCAAACAAAATAAAGCTGCCGAGCACCCAAATGATCTTTGCATTTTTGATACGTATGAGAACCGAAAACAAAGCAATACCCAAAAGCATTGCGGAAACCATAACAAAGAAAAGGCCCATGTTTCTCTCGGTTGCCCCGCTATCAAGAATTCTCCTATCAAAGTCGATTCCGAAATAGATCTCCATAGTATCCAACATTTCGTCGATCGCATTTTCATTTCCAAAGCGGTGAGGGTTATGGATGATGATTTCGATGAGCTCCTCAGGATCGCTCACAAAACCGTGTATCGTCCATGCTTTGCCGCAGTTCGAATCTCCAAATATAGGATTTTCATTATCAATAACAGTACACTCTTTTTCACCGTCTTCGTTCACTTCATAAAACGATAGATTTATGTGATTGACATAAATTGCGGCTTTGCGAGCATCCGGATCCTTGGGATCGTATCGGTAAACGCCCAAAAACTCACCTTCGTAACGCTGATAAAAATTACCTCTTAAGGTTACGTCACCCTTGGTAGCCGGAATATGCTCTCCCTCTACATAGGTCATCCACGGTCCGTCTGCAATACGGTATTCCCCTTCAAAATACACCTCGATGCGCAACGTTGATTTTGCTTGCATACTGTTGCTAACGTTGAACCACAAAAGAAACACCGCAAGCAACAAAAGCAGTAAAATACCTGCAATCAGCGAATGTGACTTTGTTATTTTTTGAAATTTATTTTTAAAATCAGCCATTTATCCTACCTCAAAAACAGTAAATTATAAGGTTTCTTCTATTATACCACATTCCTCCCCCGTTTGCAACCTTTTCGCAAACCATTCTTGTTCCTTATTTGTAAATACATAATTTTACGTTATCATTATTCTGCTGTTGGCGACCATGATCACAAAGAAAAAAGCATTGAAAAACGCGGTTTTTCAATGCTTTTTGTTTTTTTAATCAAGTTCTTTTTCTTCGTTGGCCTTTGCTTCGACCCAAACGGTGAGCTTGGTTACGCGCTCTTCATCCATTTGCGCAACGATTACAAAAATGTTTTCATAGCGGAAGCTATCACCAACGTGAGGATCTGCCTCAAGCATTTGAATCGCCCAGCCGCCCATTGTAATATACTCGCAGGTAAAGTCCTCGGGTTTAACGAAGTCGATCTCCTCAAAGAAGTCGTCAATGCTCATATCCCCGATAACTTCGTATGTGTTTTCTCCCGTCGAAATACACTCTGTAATGATAACGTCGGTATCATCCCAAATATCACCGACAAGCTCTTCAAGAATATCTTCCATGGTAACGATACCAAGTGTTCCGCCGTACTCGTCGATAACAACAGCCAAATGCATTTTGGCCTCTCTCAGTTTGGCAAGTGCCGCAGGCAGCTTCATGGTTTTGTGGAGCTTGCAGGGCTTGAGCAACATAGAACGAATATCAGGCTTTTCTTCATCGAGTGTTGCCTTATAATAACGGGTAAGCGACAAAACGCCCACAATGTTATCAATGCTATCTTGGTAAACAGGCAAACGCGAGAACTGCGTCATATCAGACAGAAGCAAATTAATCTTTTCCTCATCGTCGTTTATGTCGATGGCGGTCAAATCAATACGGGGGGTCATGATCTTTTCAATCGTAGTATCACTAAAATCGAGTGTGGATTGAAGCAATTCACCTTGTCCCTCGTCAATAACGCCCTCTTCTTCAACCGTATCGATAATGGAAACAAGCTCATCTTCGGTAACGGTGGGTTCATCGTTTTTGCGGTCACTGCCCCATATTTTGCGCAACACAAATAGGAGCGCCATAACGATGAATACAAACGGGCTGAAAATAACGGTTAGGATACGCGTGGGAATTGCAATTATGCGTGCTACCGCATCGGCATTTTGCTTTGCCAAAATTTTAGGCACGATCTCTCCAAAAATCAAAATGACTATGGTAACAAGAACGGTAGCAATTGCAGAAGCCAACGCTACGTTGTTGCTGAACAAGTTCATAACAATGAGCGTGGTGCAGGTTGAGATTGCAATGTTTGCAAGGTTATTACCAATCAAAATAGCCGAGAGCGATGTGGTAAACTTGTTGCAAATATCATAAGCCATTCCCGCTGTGCGGCATCCTGCCTCCGATGCCTTGCGCAAACGCATTTTGTTTGCACTGTTAAAAGCAATTTCGGACGCTGAAAAATAAGCAGACAGGCATATCATAACAAATATAACAACGTATGCCCACCACATATGTGCAAAGTGTTCTGCAAAGCTCATGCTCTCACCTCCTCGCCTTGAGACACTGTTTTCAATGCAGCAATGTCTTCTTCATCAAGAATGTGAACGAGAACCTCGGTAACTCTTCTGTTAACCAAGGTCTTTGCTGTAAATTCCATATCGTTATAAACAAAGGATTCTTCCTCTTCGGGAAGGTGTCCAAGTGTTTCAAGCATAAAGGAAAGCAACGGCTTTGATGCAAGATTGCGGGGCGCCTGGCCGATTCCCATACGCTCATAAGCGACAGAGACCAACATATGCGTGTTGATCATATATCTGTTTCCGCCAAGCGTTTGGAAGTTCTTATCGATAATATCCTCTTCGTCAAAGATCTCGCCAACAAGCTCCTCAAGAATATCCTCAATGGTAACAAGGCCTACAACCTTTTTGTCATCGCCAAGCACCATTGCGATTTGCACCTTGTGCTCGCGCATATCGTTCAAAAGTTCGTCGATTTTTGCGGACTTGCGAACGCGGTAAGGCGGTGTGATTACACTGCGCAATCTTACGTTGGGGTTTCTCTTATATTCGATCAGATAGGTTCTGGTACGCAAAATTCCAACAACGCGCTCGGAGTTGTCGGCTTTTACGGGTAAGCGAGAATGGTTGGTATTGCGGATAACGTTCAAGATTTCACTCGGCGTTGCATTGAGTCGAATGTAATCGATGTCTTTATCCATCGTCATAATATCACCAACCGTTGTTTTAGCAAATTCGAGAGCCGATTTCAGCATATCGCCCTGTTCCTCGTCAACAACGCCCTCTTCTTCTGCCGTTTCAATAATCTCGGTCAATTCATCCTCGGTAATAGAGGGTTCGGCTTCTTTGGAAGAAAACAATCTTGATGCAAATCTGGACACCAAGCCAAAGAAGGAAGAAAAAGGTCTGAGGACTCTCATCAAAAAGCGCAACGATCTTTGGAAAAACAGCGAAACGGACTCGCTTCTATCATTTGCAAAGCTTTTGGGAATCATCTCACTAAACAAAAAGATGACGATCGTACTCAAAACAGAGCAGATCATAGAGAACGTAAACGAATCCAAAAAAGCCTCTGTTTTGTTGAATTTTTCACGAAAGATATCGGTTGCTAAAATGGTGAACACTGCAGCACCTGCAATCTTGGTAATGTTGTTGCCAAGAAGAAGCGTTGTCAATGCCTTGTCGAACTTGTTAAGAACATACATAACCCCTTGGGCTTTTTTATCTCCGTCGTCTGCAAGTGCTTTGATCTTGATTTTATTTACTGCAGAGAACGAGCTTTCGGCAGCAGCAAAATAAGCGCCACCTATAACGCAAATAAAAAAGATAATCCATAAAGGTATACTGTCACTACCCATGAAAGAAAATTCTCCTTATCTTTTGATATTTATATTATTGTATCATATATTTAATTCTTTGTCAAGATATTTGCAGGAAAGTACAACACGATTATACAAAAAACGGCTCTGCAAAAAATCACTTTTGCAATTGACATGCCAAAATTTTCGTGCTATAATAGTGGAGTAAATATACCTTTGACTGAAAGAAGGATGATGAATCATATGACTAAGTATCCGCATTTATTTGAACCCATTCAAATTGGAAGCAAGACAATTAAAAACAGAATTTTCATGCCCCCTATTTCCACCAATTTGGCAAATAAGGGTTATGTAACCGACGAGCTCATTCAGCATTACGGCGCTCGCGCAAAGGGCGGCGTTGGCCTCATCGTTTCGGAGGTCGTTACCGTTGAGCCGACCTATATCTACCTGCCCGGTGATATGTCCATTCACGATGACAGCTACATTGAAGGCTGGAAAAAGCTGTACGATGAGGTTCATAAGTACGGAACAGTTCTTTTGCCTCAGCTCTTCCACCCGGCATACATGGCATTCCCCATTCCCGGAACGCCCCAATTGATCGCGCCCTCGGCGGTTGGCCCCTACTATGCAAAAGAGGCTCCCCGTGAGGTAACGGTTGAAGAATTGAAGGTCATTATCAGACAGTTTGGTGAAGCAGCACTGCGCGTAAAGGCTGCCGGCGGTGACGGTGTTGAAATTCACGCAGCACACGCACACGGTCTGCTTGGCGGCTTCCTCTCCCCTCTGTACAACAAGCGTTGCGACGAATACGGCGGCGACATTGACGGCAGACTGAAATTGACCCTTGAGGTAATCGAAGAGGTCAGACGCGTTTGCGGACCCGATTTCATCATTGACGTGCGCATTTCCGGTGACGAATACAGCGACGGTGGCCTCAACATCAACGATATGACCTACGTTGCCAAGGAGCTTGAAAGAGTGGGCGTTGATATGCTCCACGTTTCGGGCGGTAACACCGTTAAAAAAGGCAGCTCTATGCCTGCCCCCGGCAGCAAGCAGGGCTCGCACACACACCTTTCCGAATACATCAAGCGTCAGGTTAGCATTCCCGTTGCAACCGTTGGCAGAATTACCGAGCCTTGGATCGCAAACGAAATTATTGCCAACGGCTTGGCAGACGCGTGCATGATCGGCCGCGCTAACCTCTGTGACCCCGAATTTGCAAACAAGGCTTATGACGGCAGAATTGACGAGATTAAGCCCTGCATCGGTTGCACTCGCTGCCTCAACGGCATTATGTTCGGCAAGCGCGTTCAATGCTCGGTGAACCCCTCCTTTGAACTTGACAACGAGGACAATATTCCCCAAGCGGAAGAAAAGAAAAAGATGCTGGTAATCGGCGGCGGTCTTGCAGGTCTTGAGGCGGCATACGTTTTGCACAAGAGAGGACATCACGTCGTTTTGTGCGAGGCAAGCGCCCGACTTGGAGGACAGGTCAATATTGCCGCTGTGCCGATTGCAAAGCAGGAGCTGTGCAAGGTTGTAAAATACTTAAAGACCCGCCTTGAGAAAAACAACGTTGAGGTGAGATTGAACACCCCCGTTACCAAAGAGCTCATCGAGAAAGAATTTGCCGATTATGAGATCGTTGGTGCATACGGTGCAAAGCCCAATATCATTCCTGCATTTACAGAGTTCAATCAATGGACTACGGCAGATGACATTCTTAGCGGCAAGGCATTCCCCGGCCAAAAGATCGTTATTCTTGGCGGCGGTAGCGTAGGCTGCGAGCTTGCAGACTACCTCGCTCCCCTCCTCAACGATAGATTTATCAGAAACAGAGATATCACCGTGTTGGAAATGGGCAA
>JAGBSQ010000061.1 GCA_017631775.1 Clostridia bacterium
CCCCCACGCCCCCTCAAAACTTTCGCACAAAAAGAATAGGAAAGTAAATCCAAAGGAACAAATAGACAGTCGACGCAAGTCGCAGACTTGCTTTGGCTACCGCGAGAAATCAGGGACCACCGAGACCCTGATTTCTAAGAGAGTTGTTTGCTTTTTACTTTCTTAGCGGATAGGGTTAGTGGTCCCTAGCCGCTTGCGACAGCAAAAGCGAACCTTGTGTTCGCGCCGCCCGTCTATTTGAAAACGAACGAATTTATTTTTTAACCCCCTGTTAGAGGTTTCTTGGAGGGGGTACGGGGGAAGCCTTCTTTGCAAGAAGGTTCCCCTGTGAAAAAATCTTTGAAAGGAGGTCTACTATGCGATATAATATTGAACGCGCGTGTATCGAGATGTCGGTGCGCGAGTTGTGTGAAATGGCGTACGAAGGCGGAGATTTAGATCTTCGACCGGGTACGGGTGGTGGCAGACCTTCTTTTTTGCGCGCAGTTTTGGGGGCAAAGGTGCACCGCAAACTGCAAGCCGCGGCAGGGGCAGGCTACCAAGCCGAGGTTACCTTGGTACACACCGAGCAATTCCACGGTCTTACTTTCGAGGTTGAGGGAAGAGCCGACGGCGTGATTGCAGGGGATCCTTATGTCGTTGATGAAATCAAAACCGTGAGCGGTTATGCGTTCTCGATGCCCCCCGCGCCCATTCATTTTGCGCAGGTCAAGTGCTACGCGCACTTTTTGTGCCGCGCCAAAAACTTACAAAGCATTCAAATTCGCCTGACCTATTATCGCATAGACGATGGCGAAATTCGATACATCGAAGAAGAACACACCGCCCTCGAATTGGCGGAGTTTTATGCCGATCTGCTCTCGCGCGTGGAATACCGCGCAAGAATTCTCGAAGAGCGCCAAACTGTTCTTCTTCCTGCCATTGCAGGCGGAAGGTTTCCGTTCTCTTCTGTCAGAGCGGGGCAGGATGATCTTATTCGCGCCTCTTACCGCGCCATTCGTTCGGGCAAACGCCTTTTTGTCGATGCCCCTACGGGAATTGGCAAAACGGTCTCCACTCTTTATCCCGCCCTGCGTGCTTTGGGAGAAGGGAATTGCGAAAAGGTCTTTTACCTGACCGCAAAGGCGGCAACACGCCGCGAGGCGTATGCGGCATCTGCAAAGCTCTTTGAGGCAGGCTCGCGCCACCGTACTGTCGTGCTGACGGCACGTGAGCAGGTCTGTGTCAACAAAGAGGCCAAAGAGGATGCGGCAGGCATCTCTCGCCATTGCAACCCCGATGACTGTCCGCGCGCACGCGCTTTTTACGAGCGCGCCCCTCTTGCCATTTGCGAAATTTTGAAGCGACAAAGCGGATACAGCCGCGCTGTTGTCGAAGAGATTGCCGCAAAATACAACGTTTGCCCCTATGAGTTGCAGCTTGAGCTTTCGGAGTTTTGCGACGTTATTATTTGCGATTATAACTATGTTTTTGACCCTCAGGTGCATCTGCAACGCTATTTTGGCGAGGATGTTCCGGGGGGCAAATATGCTGTGCTTGTCGACGAGGCACACAACCTGCCCGATAGAGCACGTTCTATGTTTTCCGCATCTCTCAAATGCAGTGATATTACGCCTGCACTTGAAGCACTCCCCTTGGGAAGCGGCCTGCGCGAGCATTTGCAAAAGCTTTTGGAAACAATGAGAGGCTACCGCAGCCTCTGCCGCGACACTCTGCAAACCGACGGGGAAGGTATCGAGCGCGGTTACGACCTCAATCACGGAGCAATGGAATCCTTCCATACAGCAGTACGAAAGCTGCGCCCCGTGGTGGATACTTGGTTGCGTACCCACCAAGGTGAGATGGGTGAGAGCGAGGTTTGGACGCTGTCGGGCGCTCTCCGCCGTGTGGAGACCATTGCCGAAATTTACGATAAGACCCATGTCACCTTTGTTGAGGTAGAAGGCGAGGATTTGACGGTTCGTCTCATTTGTCTTGATCCCTCGCAAGCACTTGACGAGCGTTTGCAAAAGCTACACGGGTGTGTATTCTTCTCGGCAACCATGGTGCCTATGTCCTATTATGCCGACGTTCTCGGCGGTGGCAAGAGCGGCTCCTCCAAGCACTCCACCATATTGCACCTCAAGTCTCCCTTCGATCCCGAAAACTTTATGCTTTGCACGGTCAACTCCATTAGCACAAAGCTTGAGGACCGTCCGCGCTCCTACAAAAAGCTGGTGGATATCATTGCCGCAACGGCATCTACCAAGGCAGGCAACTACATTGTGTATTTTCCGTCTTACGACTACATGAATAAGGTGCAAGAGCTGTTCTCCAAAAAGTACCCCAAGGTTACAACTGTGGTGCAAAAGAGGGGAATGACTGCGCCCGAGCGCGAACAGTTCCTTGAGGCTTTTCGCGATGATACCAATTTGCGCATTGGCTTTTGTGTGCTTGGCGGCTCCTTCTCCGAGGGTGTCGACCTGCCCGGCAGAAAGCTCATCGGTGCCATTGTTGTCGGCACGGGACTTCCCGGCATTTCCAACGAGGGCAATATCCTTTGTGAATACTACGAAAACACACGCGGCTCCGGCTTTGATTATGCCTACCGTTACCCCGGCTACAGCCGTGTTTTGCAGGCGGCAGGGCGCGTTATCCGTCGCGATGAGGACCGCGGGGTTGTGGTTCTTGTCGACGATTCTTGGGGCGCCGAAAAAGGGAATGACGAATGGGATGCCCATTGGTCAAAACCTGCAACAATTGCAAGAAGTGCCGCAGAACTTGCAGAAATATTGCGAATTTTTTGGAAAAATTTAAAATAAAATAAAAATTTTGCACAAAAACATTAAAAATCTTGCAAAAACCTATTGCATTTTGTATTCATGTGTGATATACTGTAGCAGATGACAAAATGTTTTAGGAGATTGATGATGGAATTCTCAAAAATGAGCCGCGCCGAGCAGCTGGCGCTTTTGCAAGAACTTAGAACCGAATACGAAAGAGCAAAGGCATTGGGACTTTCCCTCGACCTCTCTCGCGGCAAGCCCAGCCCCGATCAGCTTGACCTTATGAACGATCTGTTCGACAGCATGGATTCGAGCGTAAACTATTACACCGAAGATGGCATCGACTGCCGCAACTACGGTCTTTTGACCGGTATTCCCGAGGCAAAAAGACTGTTCTCCGAGCTTTTGAATATTCCCGAAAAGAACCTCATCGTTGCAGGCAACTCCTCACTCAATTTGATGTATGACCAAGTTATGCGCGCAATGCTTTACGGCGTATGCGATAGCGTTCGTCCTTGGTGCCGTGAGGAAAAGGTCACCTTCCTTTGCCCCTCTCCCGGATATGACCGTCACTTTGGCATTTGCGAGTCGATCGGCATCAAAATGATTGCCGTTGATATGACCCCCACCGGCCCCGATATGGATAGAGTAGAGGAGCTTGTTGCCACCGATGCTTCTATTAAGGGTATGTGGTGCATTCCCAAGTATTCCAACCCCGATGGCATTACCTACTCCGACGAGACGGTAAACCGCTTGGCTTCTATGAAGACCGCGGCACCCGATTTCCGCATCTTTTGGGATAACGCCTATGCGGTGCACGATCTTTACCCCGACCGTCACGATACGCTTGCCGATATTTTTGAGGCTTGCAACGCTGCAGGCAACCCCAACCGTCCGCTCTTCTTTGCATCCACGTCCAAGATCACCTTCCCGGGTGCGGGTGTAGCTGTAATGGCGGCATCGGATGAGAACCTCAAGCAAATTTTGCCCATCATTTCGGCACAAACCATCGGCTTTGATAAGCTCAATCAGCTTCGTCACGTGCGTTATTTCAAAAATGCGCAAAACATTCACGCGCATATGCAAAAGCTTGCCGAAAAGCTGCGCCCCAAGTTCGACCTCACCCACGAGATCCTTGAGCGCGACCTCGTTCCCGCAGGCATCGCACATTGGACGCGTCCCCTGGGCGACTATTTTATCAGCTTGTTTGTTCTTCCCGGAACGGCAAAAAGAACCTGGACGCTTTGCAAAGAGGCAGGCGTTACCATGACAAACGTAGGAGCCACCTATCCTTACCGCAATGACCCCAAGGATAGCAACATTCGCATCGCTCCCACCTATCCCGATATTACCACATTGGAGATGGCTATGTGCATTCTCACCCTTTGTGCACGTATTGCCGCACTCGAAAAACTCACCCAAGAGGTAGAGGCATAAACAAAAGCGGATCGCACCCCAAAAGGGATAGAGCGGTCCGCATTTTATCAACCTGAAAGGAGAAATTGTATGACGCAGGCATCGCGCAATCCGTACCCCAACAGCGATAGCAACAAGCGCTACTACACCTACGATTATTATCTGCGCCATACCCTCGGCGCAAAATGTGCCAAGCTCCCATTAGATATTGGCCTTACTTGTCCCAACATCGATGGAAAATGCGCAACGGGCGGTTGCATTTATTGCTCGGGGCGAGGCAGCGGTGACTTTGCACCCGAAGCAACCCTTTCGGTGAGTGAGCAAATTCAAAAACAAAAAGAGAACTACGCCCACAAGTGGGATGTTAAAAACTGCATCGCTTATTTTCAAGCGCACACCAACACCTATGCTCCACTTGATTTTTTGAAAGAAAAATTCGAAGAAGCGCTCGCGCAAGAAGGCATTGTAGGATTGAATATCGCAACCCGTGCCGACTGTCTTGAGGATGACGTAGTCGAATACCTCGCAACTCTTGCGGAGCGTACCGTACTGACGGTGGAGCTCGGATTGCAAACCTCAAACGATGAAAGCGCCGCGCGCATCAACCGCGGACACAATTTTGAAACCTTTTCAAGCGGCTTTGCAAAACTGCGAGAGGCAAGCTCCAAGATCAACATTTGTGTGCATATCATTTTTGGATTGCCCCAAGAGGATGATGCAACCATGATGCAAACCGTGCGCGACGTTTCGGCACTCCACCCCAACCAAGTCAAAATTCACCTTTTGCACGTCATCAAACACACGCGCTTGGCAAAAATGTTTGAGAGCGGAGCATACACGCCACTCGAGAGGGAACACTACATCTGCCTTGTGGCAGATGCCATTGAACTGTTGCCCCCCGACACCGTTGTCGCGCGCCTGACGGGCGACGGCATGGCAGATGACCTGCTCGCCCCCTTGTGGAGCCGCAAAAAGACAACGGTCATCAACGATATTGATAAGCTCCTTTTTGCAAGAGATTCTTGGCAGGGGAAGAAGTATAAAACTTAAAAAATGGGACGGTTTGAGTGAAATTCAACCGTCCTATTTACTTTTGCCAAGATATGTGGTATAATGAATTAAACAAATACGAATTTAACGGAGTGACTAAAATGATAGACATTACTATTTGGACCCGGAACTTTTTGCAGAGATTAAATGAGACTTTCGAAAATCGCGTATGGTTTGTTGGCTTGCAGGGCAGCTATGGTCGAGGCGAAGCAACCGAAACGAGCGATATTGACGTGGTTGTTATTTTGGATGAATTATCCGCTACAGATATCCAAACCTATGGCACAATGTTGGACACCCTTTCCAACAGAGAACTGATTTGCGGTTTTCTTTCGGGCAAAAAGGAAATTATGAATTGGGAACCTTCCGATTTGTTTCAATTTTGTCATGACACAACACCCATCAAAGGAAGTCTTGATGAGGTTCTGGCTCTTGTTGATGAAAGTGCTGTGAAAAGAGCAATTAAAATCGGTGCTTGCAACATCTATCACGGATGTGTTCACAATATGTTGCACGAAAAGAGCGAGGATGTTTTGCGCGGTCTTTACAAATCGGCTTCTTTTGTAGTGCAGGCAATCGTCTTTTTAGAGGCGGGAACCTATATCAAACGGCAAGAAGAATTGCTCACAGTTGCAAGACCTGATGAACAAG
>JAGBSQ010000062.1 GCA_017631775.1 Clostridia bacterium
GATTCATAAGGAAGCATCCAAATGAATGTGCTACAATAGATAAGTATGGAATTGATTTTGTTATTCAATTTATACAAGACGATAAAAAAATCAGAAAAGCGGCAAAAGTGGTACAACGAGAAATATCATCCAAAAAGAAGTTTTAGTAATATTAAGAATGTAAAAAGCATTGAAAAACAGCGTTTTTCAATGCTTTTTGTTTTGATTATATGTTAAGCATTTTGTTTTTTGCGCTTTTCCTTTGCGCATTCAGGGCAACCATTTCCTCTGTTTCTATTGTATATAGATGCCTGCCACTCGTGTCCTTTGCTACACTTCCACCATATTTTTTTATTACTACCAGGTGTTATGCCCATAGGTGTTAATCCGTTGTTTTTTTCATAATTCCATTCTGCTGCTAAAGTTGGATTGACCGTTTGCAAATCGTTATAACCTTTTAAAACGGTTCGACCTGAACAATATGGGCATCTGTGACCATTGTTTCTATCAGCTATTGACGCTTGCCACTCATGTCCATTGCTACACTCCCACCACGCTTTTTTATTGCTATTGGGCATTACATCCATCGGGGTTAATCCGTGGTTTCTTTCGTAATTCCATTCTTCTGCCAAGATCGGATTAACTGTTTGTAAATCGTTATATCCTTTTAAAACTATTTTGCTCGTGCAATATGGACATCCATTTCCATTGTTTCTGTCTTTTATTGTCGCTTGCCACTCGTGATCCTTGCTACATTTCCACCATACCTTTTTATGGCTATTTGCCGCAAAATACTCCGGTTTTAAGTTACCGTTCTTTTCGCAATTCCACTCTTTTGCTATTCCAGGGTTAGCAAATAAAAGAGAATTTTCTTTTTCTGTATATTCTCTCAGGTTTTCTATAGCAATAGCATCTCTTTTTAAGTCGACATCTACGATAGTTTCGGTGATTTCACTTAAAAGAAGCTTGAGTACTTTTGAGAGATCTTCTTGATTTCTTTGAACAACATAATCTATAGAACTATCATTTAGGAGCGGTAGACCTTCTCTTATTCGATATAGCTTAACTCCATCTTTTGCACACTTATTGTTTTTTCTCAAATCTTGTTCGGTTTTATTTTTGTGCCAAAGGTATCCATCATATTCAATAGCTATTTTTTTGAATGGAATATAAACATCTAATTCATATCCTTTTTCTTTATACGAGTGGATTGTTTCTAAACCATATTTTTTTAAATAAAAAACTATAGCATATTCGGGGAAAGAAGTATTTTGTTCTGAATGACAAACAGGGCACCCATTTCCTCTATTTCTACTGCCTATAGTTGCTTGCCACTCGTGTCTTTTGTTACACCTCCACCATACTTTTTTATCACTGCTAGGCATTACATCCGCAGGTGTTAACCCGTTGTTTTTTTCATAATGCCATTCTTTTGCTAAAGTGGGGTTTACCGTTTGCAAATCATTTTGACCCTTAATGGCGAATCGGCCCGAACAATATGGGCATCCAATACCGTTGTTTCTACTGTTTATTGACGCTTGCCATTCGTGTCCATTGCTGCACTTCCACCACGCTTTTTTATTGCTGTTAGGCATTACATCCATCGGGGCTAATCCGTTGTTTTTTTCATAATTCCATTCGTTTGCGACAGACGGATTAATCGTTTGCAAATCATTTTCACCTTTAATGACATACCAACCTGAACAATAGGGGCATCCTCGCCCACCATTTCTGCTACCGATTGTTGCTTCCCACTCATGTCCTTTGCTACACTTCCACCAAGCCTTTTTATTAATACCACAGGTCAGTTTATTAGGATCAAATCCCAATTCGTTATTTTTCTCCCAATTCCATTCAGCCATAAGTCGAGCATTATCGCTCACGTATTGCTTTTCTTTCTTTTCTGCCATAATGCTCACCTACCTTTTAAAAACATTATACCACTTAAAATTTGCTTTTTCAAGAGGGATATAAGATATTTTAAAAACAGGACTTGAACAGCTGCACAAGCGCCACTAATGTTTAGCAAAAAGGCATAGCCGCTTCGGCGCTATGGCAAATTTCAAAGAAATTTGCTGTGCGATTCTGCGAGCCAATTACATATACAAACAGAATAGGGGGAGCAAAAGCTCCCCCTCATCTGTTGGTACGGGTAACAGGACTTGAACCTGCACGAATTAACACAAGATCCTAAATCTTGCGCGTCTGCCAATTCCGCCATACCCGCGTATTGAATATTATACTATATTCCGCCTATTTTGTCAAGGCATTCGCAAAAATATATACAATAACAACAACCGTCGCAAAAATGCGACGGTTGTCTTTTTTTATTATTCTTTTTATTCGTTTTTCTCTTCCCTACCATTATCAAACAACAACAAACGAACAAGTACCGGGAGCGAGCTCGATCTTGCCGCTGACGGGAGTACCCTCGAGTGTGGGAAGCTCGTTGTTCTCACCAAGGGTGAGAGGCTTGCCGTTGAGGTACATCACCTTGGAGCGCAGATCTCCGTTGCCGCTAAGGGTATAGAGGGTTGCGTCACCTGCAAACTCTACGCTTGTGGTCTCGGTGAGAGAGTTATTGATGATAAGATATGCATAGCCATCCTTGCCATCCTTGCGGTTGTGGCAGTAAACGTGTGCGCCCTCTTTTGCGGGGTTTTCGCAAGCGTAAACAGTATCGCCCATCAGCTTTGTCCAAAGCAGAACTGCAAAATAGTTGGGGCGAGGATTAAAGGTGCCGTGTTGCAAAAATCCGTAGTCGGAGGATGCGAGGGTGTTGTGGAAGATAACACCGTTTGTGATGTTGCAGAAGCTGCCAAGCTCGTTGAGGGTGCGAAGAACATCGAGATAGGTGGATGCCCAAGTATCCCCTCCTCCGCCTGCATCACCGGACTCGGTAACCCACATTTCGGCACCGGGAACGTATTTATCTCTTACGGGAACGTTCATCATGCACATGCCGGGAGCAACTGCAAGGTAAGCATCGGTATGTGCCGCCTCTGCCGGCCAGTGACCTGTGGGCATAACAGAAGCCAACCGCTCGGAGATGCCGTTGTAGTAGTGGTAGCTGTAAACGTCAAGCGCTACTTGTGCGCCGTCGAGCAGATCTTTTGCGGTGCCAAGCTTCATCATATTGCCCATGCCTGCACCCATCTTGCTCATGGGGTTATCGGCAGCGGCATTGTCGTCTGCCATGCCGGTGTTGCAAGGACCAACGATGAGGCACTCGGGGTAGTTTTCTCTTACCCAAGCGTTAAAGAGGTCATGATCGCGAATATAGTCGGGGAAATCGTAACCTGCGGGAGCACCCGAGGTTTGAAGCATATTGGGCTCGTTCATAAACTCAACTGCATCAATGGTGGAACCGTACTCGTAGGTGAGAGCGAACAGCTTTTTGGTTTGTGTCAGGTCAAGGGGGCCACCATCTTTGTGGTCACCTGCGCAGTTACTTACAGACACAAGGAGCTTGCCGTCAACGGCTTTTACAAAATCGAGAATGTTGAGCCATTGCTCTTTTGTCAAAACGCTTTGATAACCCTCGGGGGCCTTTCCACCGGTGGTGCCGTCAAAATCGTAGTAGGTTTTGGTTGCCCAAGTACCCGAAACGCGAACCCAAACGGGGCCAAACTCGCGAGCGAGCTTGATGAGCTTTTCGTTTTTGGTATCAATGGGGGGATAGTACTGCATTAAACCTGCAAGCGCGGTGTGATTGGTAAAGCTATCAAGTTTGGGGAACTCTTCGGTTCCTGCAATTTGTCCTTCGGTATATGCCTTCCAAAACGTGCCGCCCGTAACCTCGGTCATTTCAACGTTGTAGGACATCAGGCGCGGATTCATTTTGCGGATCTCCTGCAAGCCGTTTGCCTGCAGCTTAAGTGTATGTGCCATGTGTTTGCCTCCTTGTGTTTTCAAATGATTTCAACACCATTATACCATATTTAAGACAAAAAAGTCAAGAATTTTGTGTTGCACTTTTTTCAAAAATGTCTTTTCCTCTTGCAATCCTTTCTTTTCTGTGCTACAATGGTGACATCACTTACTACATCGGAGGTGCAATATGGAAATTTTAAAGCAAGGTTTGGTTTTCCGCGCTGCGGAAGGTCCTTTTCGATATCAGGCTTGGCCGTCGATTTGTCAAGATGAGAACGGCGTTCTCTATGCCGCTTGGTCGGGTACGCGTTCTTCGCACGTCTGCCCCTTTGGCAGAAACTTGATGTCCATCAGCCGCGACGGCGGTGAGACGTGGTCTACTCCTTCTATTATCAACGACACTTGGCTTGATGACCGCGATGCAGGTCTTACCTACCTTGGCAATGGCAAACTGGTACTGACCTATTTCTGTCACCCTGCCGTGATTTATCGCACTACTTGGCGAAACTGGATCCTCGGCGACACCGAGCCGCAATGGAAGCCTTTGTTAGATGGATTTTTGAAGGGCTACGAGCACTACACGCCCGAAATGGATAGAGCAGGCGCGTTTATCAAAATCTCTCACGACTACGGCAAAAGCTGGGGAAAAGCGATTCAAACCGATATTTCCGCTCCACACGGCGTTGTCAAAACCCTCAGCGGCAGACTCCTCTATTTGGGTACAGAGTTCAACGCGCACCCCTCTCGCTATGATAAATCCTTCTCTGCCGAGGGCGACAACGTTCCGCTCAAAGATCAAGAGCGCGTCTTTCTTTATGAGAGCTTTGACGAAGGATTAACCTGGGAAAAGATCTCCAAAATCGATCTTGATTATCTAACAGATGAATACAAAAAGTTGTGCGAGCCGCACATTGTGGAGCTGCCGAGCGGTGAGCTGATTGCGGCTATCCGCGCCGAAAATAAAGAAGCACTCAGCACATTCAGCCTCTATTTTGTATCCTCAAAGGACGGCGGCAAAACATGGAGCCGTGCTTGGGAGTTTGGCCGCATCGGCTCTCCCCCTCACCTTTTGCTCCGCAAGGATGGCTCGGTTGTCGTCAGTTACGGTCGTCGCCGCGCTCCCTTTGGCATTCGCGCGTCGATCAGCTACGACGGTTGCCGCACCTTTGGCGAGGAGTTCATTCTTTCGGATGCTCCCAACGGTGACCTTGGCTACCCTGCCACCACCGAGCTTGCCGACGGCTCGCTCGTAACCGTTTATTATCAACCCTTTGAAGGTGACAACCGCACGTCCATCTTCTTTACAAAATGGAGAGTATGAAATGATTGAAAGAAAAGAAAACGGCGAGATACTCTATACCTATCTCGACGAACATTTCGAGCCGCGCGAAAATCTTTCGCCCTACAGTCTCAAAGACAAATGGCGCGTAGTTCCTGTCGGTACTGCAGAATACACATCCAATATGCTTAGCAGTCTTGGCGGGCACCCTGAGGATATTACCCTCTCGCCAAATCTTGTGGGATGGTACAAGATCTATTTGCACGCCCCCGGATATAGCGTTTTGCACCTAAAGCTTTCAAGCGACCCCGCATTTTGGGTGGCGTGTGCCACTACGCGAGACGGTTGTAATATGGAAGAATTTTTGTGGCGTTGCGCCGATATGACCGGCGACTCGCGGACCTTGACGCGCAAGCTTGATGCCGCCAACTACCACACCTTGCTATCGGCTATTCGGTTTGTTCCCATGAGCGAGGACGAGCTTGCAACATATCTTCGCGAAGAAGCGCGCACCGATACAAAGCGCATTTACGCCACCGACGATATGCACAACCGCCTCTATTATACACATCCGCGCACGCTGGACGATTGGCGCTCCGTGGCCTTCAATTATATGCACTCTGACGTAGAGTGGCTTTCGATTGAGCAAATTCGCAATTTTGTCTCTTGCCGTCTGCCCACCAATGACACGGCAAACTTCTGCTTCCCCCGTGAGGGTGACCGCAACGTGCAGGAGCAATATCCCCTCTTTGATTATAACGAGGTGCTGAAGACGGTTGTGGATCAAGGTCACCGCCAAGGGCTTAAAATGAGCGTATCTATTCGTATGGGCGCGTGGGGACTTACCTACCCCTATGACCAATACTATTTTGATTGCGATTTTATGCAAGAGAACCCGCAATGGCGCACCTATGACCGCAACGGCGACGAGATCTCGGCAATGTCCTACGCCTACCCCGAAGTGCGAAAGTTTATGGTGGACGAGCTTTTGAACATGGCGCGCTCGGGTTGCGATGCCGTCACGCTCATTTGGCACCGCGGCATTCCCTACGTGCTTTTCGAAAAGCCTGTGGCAAACCGTTTCTTTGAGTTGTACGGTGAATATCCTTACGAGCTGCCGCTTGACGATCCGCGCCTCAACGCCCTGCATTGTGAAATCATGACCGGCCTTATACGCGAGATGCGCACCGCGCTCGATGCCGAATTCGGCAAGGGCAAAATTGGTCTGCACGTCCGCACACTCTACTCTCCCTATGATACCAAATATGTTGGTCTTGATGTAGAACAATGGGCAAAAGAAGGCTTGATTGATGCCATTATCTCCTACCCAGTACGCTTTCACGAAATGCTGCCGGATGAGGTTTGGAAGGACGCGGCACACACGCGCATCGACCTTGAAAAATACACCAAATTTGTACGTACCAAACGCGGTGCGACCATTCACCCGGGAGATTGCGAACTGTTACCGCCTATTAAAAACTCGCGCGGAGAGCTTTGCGGCCCCGACGGTCAAGCCGAGCACGTTGCCGATTGGATGGCACTTGAGAAGGAATACGGTGTTAAGGTCTATTTTGAAATTATGCCGCGACAGCTCCCGAACGAGGAGTTTAAGCGTCGCGCGCTTGACTTATACAACTGCGGCGCCGAGCGAATCGCCCTTTGGGATACCTGCTGCCGCGCAGAACCACGCGCTATGTGGGCAGCGGCCGGCAGACTTGGTCACAAAGAGGAGCTTGCAGATATGAACGTTGGTGAAGGTGAATATTATCACTGCTTCCGCATTTACCGTACAGCAAACTCCGATTTTAGCAGATACGAGCCTTTTTGGGGCGGTTGATAAAGAAAAAGAAGGACAGAAAAATCTGTCCTTCTTTTTTAACCTCTGAGATATTCCTTCATTTCCTCAATGGTCTTTTCTTCGTAGGCGCAAACGTCGCGCGCGAGGCGCATAGCACTCTCGCTAACAGAGGTGTTCTCGTTCTCGCGAATTTGCTTGAGCATATCATTGACGCCCATGGTAGCGCCCTCTACCATCATTTCTGCGATGTGTGTGGAGGTGGAATCCATCATGGTGTTCATCATGGTTCCCCACGTGGAGGCGAGCTTGGTGACGGTGCTCTCATCCTCGGGCTTCACTCCCTCATCGGCAAGGAGCTTTGCCGCGCGCGAGGAATACGC
>JAGBSQ010000063.1 GCA_017631775.1 Clostridia bacterium
CGATTTGGCATCGAATGAGATCCTTTCGGTAAGCGGTATTTTGAACGGAACCACAAACTTTATTTTGACAAAAATGAAGCACGAAGGCGCGGCTTTTGCCGATGCCTTGAAATTGGCGCAGGAAAAGGGCTATGCCGAGGCAAACCCTGCCGCTGACGTGGAAGGTCTTGATGCCGCGCGCAAAATTGTTATTCTTGCCGCTCTTGCTTTTGGCAAACTGCTTGACCCCAACAAGATTGCAACCACCGGCATTACAGGCATTACCCCCGAGCATACCGCTCTTGCAGATAAGCTGGGCGGTGCCGTAAAGCTCATTGGATACACCGAACAGATCGACGGCCGCGTTTTGGCTCTCGTTTCCCCCTTCTTGGTTCTCCCCCAAAATCCCATGTCACACGTCGATGACGTTTACAACGGCATTTTGGTAGACACCAACGTTCTCGGTCGCGCGCTCTTCTACGGAGCAGGTGCCGGCAAGCTCCCCACCGCAAGCGCAGTTGTGGCAGATATTTTGGACATTCTTTCGGGACGTTCCCAAAGTCGCCGTATGCCCAAATGGACACCCGCCAAAGAGGAAGATATGGCAGATGCCGCATGCTTCTCTTGCCGCAAGATTTATTTGTTTGAGGGCTGCCCCAGATGCGAGGCTAAGGCAAAAGCCGCTCTTGCCAGCGAGGATAGCGTATGGCTTGGCGAGCGCAAGTTTGCAGTAATCGGCTCTAAAATGACCGTTGCCGCAGCCGATGCCGCCATTAAGGAGACGGGACTTTCCCCCATTCTCTCCCTGCCCGTGCTTGAATAATTTATAATAGGAAAAGAAAAATAAAAGCAGAGATCTTTTGGTCTCTGCTTTTTTCTATAAAAATTAACAATATTTTATCATAAAAAGTCGAAAAAGTATTTACAAACCGAAAGTTTTATGATATACTTTATGGCAGAAAGTTCATCGGAGGTATTTTCGGGTTTTCCCACGCTTCAGTTCGCAAGTCCTGCCATAAGCGTTTTTTCCTCGGTGGGCTCTTTTTTTGTGAGCTGAACAAAACCGAAAGCCGAAAACCGCGAAACTTCAAAATTTTAAGGAGGAGAAAGAAAATGAATCTCATCTACAATGTCAAAGACAAGCCTAAGTTTAGCCAAGTTTTAGTCTTTGCTTTCCAACAACTTCTTGCCATTATGGCAGCAACCATCGTTGTTCCCGTTATCGTTGGTAACGGAATGTCGCAAACCGCCGCTCTCTTGGGTGCGGGTGTTGGTACTCTTGTTTACCTTCTTTTCACAAAGTTTAGAAGCCCTGTATTCCTTGGCTCTTCCTTTGCTTTCTTGGGCCCCATGTCTGCTGCATTTGCAGGTGCCGTTTCTACCGCCGCAGGTTACGTTGGTTTGATCCTCGGTGCTGTTATGGCAGGTCTCGTTTACGTAATAATCGCTGTTATCATTAAGCTTGTAGGCGTAAAGTGGATCAACAAGCTGATGCCTCCCGTTGTTATCGGCCCCACCGTTGCCCTCATCGGTCTCTCTTTGGCAGGCGCTGCTGTTAACGACCTCAACACCGCCCCCGCAGGTGGCTCTCAATACGTTGCAATCGTTTGCGGTCTCGTTACCCTTGCAGTTGTAATGCTTTGCTCTGTATTTGGCAAAAAGACCGTTAAGATGATCCCCTTCATCATTGGTATTCTTGCAGGTTACCTCACCGCTACCATCTTTACCCTTATCGGTATGGCAACCGGTAACGATGCACTCCTCGTTATCGACTTTGGCAAGTTTGCAAATATGCAATGGGTTCCCGATTTTGCATTTGTAACCGCTTTCAAGGGTCTCGCTGACATCGATGCTTCCTACATCGCAACCATTGCAGTTGCTTACGTTCCCGTTGCATTCGTTGTTTTTGCAGAACACGTTGCAGACCACAAGAACCTTTCCTCTATTATCGAATCCGACCTTCTCGAAGAGCCCGGTCTGCACCGCACCCTGCTTGGTGACGGCGTAGGTTCTATGGCAGGCGCATTCTTTGGCGGATGCCCCAACACCACCTACGGTGAGTCGGTTGGTTGTGTAGCAATTTCGGGTAACGCTTCTGTTGTAACCATTGTTACAACCGCTATTATGGCAATCGTTATTTCCTTCTTTGCTCCCTTCGCAGCATTCCTTTCCACCATTCCCAACTGCGTAATGGGCGGCGTTTGCATCGCTCTTTACGGCTTTATCGCAGTTTCCGGTCTCAAGATGATCCAAAAGGTTGACCTCAATGACAACCGCAACCTGTTTGTTGTTGCAGCAATCCTCATCCCCGGTATCGGCGGTCTCTCCCTCACCTTTGGTAAGGTTACCATCACCACCATCGCGTGCGCACTCATCCTCGGTATTCTTGCTAACACCATGCTCTCCGGCAAGAAAAAGGACGCTGAATAATTTAGAATAAAAATCGAGCCGAACACAAACGTGTTCGGCTCTTTTTTATCATTTATTTAATACGTATTGAACGCCATCTTGAATATGCAGATCCCACCACTTCCAGGTGTGATTCCCTTGCGAGGTCTCGAATACGTGAGGAACACCAAGCGCTCTCAAATGCGCGTCGAATACGCGGTTGATCTCTACCAAAGTATCTTCCAACCCGCACCACATATACAGTTTGGGGAAAGATTTGCCGTCCTTTTTGTTCCGTTCGGCAAGAGCAAACAGAACCTGCTCGCCCCCTGCAAGATCGGTGGCGCTTTCTTATTGATAACCAAAGATGCTTTTCCATTCTTCGGGATTGTAGACCCTGCCCTTGCGGTTAACGTCCAAAGAACCCGAAAGAGAGATGCAAGCACCGTATTGCTCGGGGCAAGTGAGTGCCAGCTTGAGAGCACCGTAGCCGCCCATCGAAAGACCTGCAACAATGTTATCCTCGCGACGGGAGCTCATTCCCTTAAATAGACCTCGACAAGCCTCGGGAAGCTCCTTGGCAACAAAATTGAAATAGTTTACGCCATAGGCGGTGTTGGTATACCAGCTTCGATCCACTCCCGGCATAACAACCGCAATGCTCCACTCGTTAGCGTAGCGCTCAATAGAGGAAAAGCGCATCCATGCCGTGTGGTCATCGGTCAAGCCGTGCAAGAGCCAAAGTGTTTTGTAAGGCTCACCGGAGTTGCGGCATTTGTCGGGAATGATCACATTCACCCCTGCAGCTTTGCCAAGCTCCTTGGAGTAAAAATTCATTTGTAAGAACATTTTGATTGTCTCCTATAAAGATGCTTTTTTATTATTATAGCATAGTAGAAATCAAAAATCAAGGGGCGTGCGGGTAAAAGGACTTGAACAGCTTCACAAGCGCCACCGAAGTTTACTTGAATTTTATAACCACTTCGGCGCTATGGCATTTTGCAAGCAAAATGCAGTGAGATTCTGCGAGCCAATTATCCATGCCAACAAAAAAGCGAGATGCTACTGCATCTCGCTTCTTTATTGGTGCGGGTA